>CALDLZ010000411.1 GCA_937915335.1 uncultured Faecalibacterium sp. | reverse complement strand
CAATGCTTTGACGCAATCTGCAATATTGGGAGATTTGTACGAGCCTATACGATTCATTTTGTACAAACCTCCAAAATCATTAAAAATAGCGAAAACTAACTTTACAAGCACTAAATTGAGTGATAATTTATAGTCACAACCTAATCAACCCGCACCGAACGCGGCGGACAAAAAGAAAGGAGGATGCAAGGATGCGAAACCCATTTACGGTGTTCCGGCGTTGCCGGGAACTTGAATTTGAGAATGACGTATTGAAAGCTGATTGCGCAAATTTGAGAAATCGACTGGAAGAACTGACCTCTATGCGGGCGGATTATCCGGGAATTGAGCCTTGCCGAAGTCAACGGTGTTTGAAATGTGCACACGCCGTCATTCGGTACCGTCACTATCCTCTTTATGTCGAGAGAACCTTAGTCGGTTGCTCATTGCACGCAAAGTGTGAGAATTTCTTGAAGCTGCGGGAGATGGGACTGGGTATGTAAGAAGATCGTGGCCTGCAAGCGCTTCAAGTCTTTTTCATAGCGTTTCATGCGTGTTCCCTCCGGTGGCTCTGGGGGTCATCGGTGCGGCCCAGAAGGTAGTCCACGGAGCAGTCCAGTCCATCAGCCAGCTTTGCGAGGTTGTCGGCCTTGGGCATGGATGTCCGCATCATGGTCATCATGTTATAGCTAAGCCCAGCATCCAAAAGGAGCTTCTTGACGGTAATCTTTTTCAGTTTTGCTAATGATTTAATCCGCGCAGCAACGTCCAAAGAATCGTACAAAGTAGACACCTCATTTTTGTGCAGAAAGGAGAAGTAGTAAAAGTTTTTAGATTTTATATTGACAATCTAAAAACTTTAAGATAAATTTCAATCATGAGCTAATTAGCTCGCATTTATATTATCACACCGTTGCCGCGGATGCAAGCGGCGGAAAGGAGTTTAACATGTCAATCAGATCTCTGCGGGAAGCCGTCGGGATGAAGCAGTACGAACTGGCGGCCCGCATGGGCGTGAAGCAGGCCAGCGTCAGCGCGTGGGAGAGCGGAGACAGCACCCCCACAGTCCAGAACCTGATGAAGCTGGCGGACATCTTCCAGTGCAGCGTGGATGAGGTGCTGGGCCGCAAGAGCGCCAGCGCGTAAGGGGCAGAAAGGGAGTGAAGAGATCCTCGCAAATCAGCAAGTGACAAGCCGCTGAAATCATATCCTTGCAGGAGGAGGGATTTTTATGACAGCTTTGGAACGCGGCATTGCATTTCTCTACGAAGCCCGCCTGGAGCAGCTGGGGATCAAGGCGGACGTGACCTGTCAGGTGATCCTCAGAGAGCCGGAGGAGGCTGAACCGCCGACGCAGGAACGCCCAGCGTCATAAACTTTATCACACAAAGGAGGAAATTACCATGTCGGGAGGATGCCCGAATCTGTACAAGAGGGCGCGTCTGAGTACCGGAATGACGCAGGAACGTGCAGCGGAGGTACTTGGACTTTCGCCGGAAAGTCTGAAACAATATGAGGGAGGCCGCCGGGTGCCGCCGGACGAGGTGGTGGCGCGGATGGTGGAGGTATACCGGCTGCCGTGGCTGGCGCTGGAGCACAGTCAGGCCACAGACCGGCTGGGGGTGCTGCCACGGGTAGAGGAGCAGCCGCTGGTCAACAGCAGCGTGGCGCTGGAGAACCGGCTGCGGGAGCTTACAGGGCAGCTCGGCAGCCTGATGCGGATCGCCGAGGACAACCGGATCGACAGGGATGAGCGGCCGGAGTTCGACTCCATCGCGGCGGAGCTGTGGGACACTCTGGCGGCCATCTATCAGGTGATCTTTGCTGCGGAAAACGGCGGCATAAAAAGAGAACGCCCCGACGTTGGCACGTCGAAGCGTTCAGGGGGTTGCGGATCTGTCAAATCCACTTTTGGGTACGTTGATTATAGCACAGATCCGCAGCGTGGCGCAAGCCCCAATTTTCGCCGGAGGGGAGGTGTCTCCCTGTGAGCGGATGGGCAATGTTTTTCATGCTGGTGGGCGTGGCTGCCGTGGCCGCGCTGCCGCTGCGGATCGTGGAGCGAATCGAGAGAAAGTGATGGGGGTTACATATGGCACAGTATGATTGCGGCTATGGGGCATGGATCCCCGGCCCGGTCTTGGACGATCCGGGGCTCCGTCCCCGGTCGCTGATCCTGTATTCCAAGATCGCCAGAAGGGCAAACCGGGTGGGGTTCTGCTACGCCACCAACGCCACGCTGATTGAGGACATGACCGCTGTGGACGATGACGGATCTCTGCGGGTTCTGTCCGAGCGAACAATCCAATCCATGCTGGCGGAGCTTCAGGAGCGGGGGCACATCCGCACGGACAGCGGCCCCCTGCCGCCGGACAAAACCGGCACCGTCCGCACCGGCCGGAGGATCTATATCGGCCGGTCTCTGGCGGCGATTCCGGACGCCCCGCAGGGGGGTGAAGAAAATTTCACCCCTGAAAAAATCTGCACCCCAGGGGTGAAGAAAACTTCACCCCCTATTAAAGGTATAAAAGAAATAAATAAAAATAATAACCCCCATACCCCCAAGACGCCTGGTTTCGTCTGGGACTTGATCCACGGTTTTGTCCCGGCGGATGACGCGGAGTATCTGGAGGCGCTGGAGGGGCTGGTTGTCAACCGGGAGGCGCTGAAAAAGCCGATCCTGACTACGCAGGCCATGAACAAGATCCTGAACCGCCTGCGGAAGGTGAACAACCGGGCCACGGAGATTGCCATGCTGAACAAGGCCGTGGAGCTGAACTGGTTGACGGTCTATCCCCTGAAGGCGGACGAGCTGCCGGGGCGGTTCGATTCGAACCCCCCGGAGGGGTACAGCCGGGAGGCGGGTGACACGGATGGAATTTGAGAAAGCCATGGAGCTTGCCAGTCAGTACCTGACCTTCACGCCCCGGTTCATCGATCCGGCGCAGCCGCAGGGCCTGTGGATCTGCGACACGGTGACGGAGGTCTCCGCCATCCAGATCAACGCGGTCTGTCTGGGCACCGGCTGCGGCTGGGACGATGTGGTGCGCTGCCGTCCGTTTCTGGAGGCGTTCCCGTATCTGGTCATCGTGACGGTGAATCCCATCGCCCGGGAGAAGATGGCCTCCGAGCTGCGGCCCCGGCTGCCTGCCAGCTGCATCTACGTCGTGACGGACGCCGGGTGGCGCAACTGCAAGACGGTGCAGGAGTATGTGACCCTGTACGGCTCCGACCACCTGCCGGACATCCTGTCCGGAGCGGTGGAGCTCCCGGCCTACGGATTGCTGAATCTGGCGGACGTGCCCCGGCGGGACATGAGCAAGGTGCCCCGCACCCTGTCCCAGTTCCCGGTGCTGGACAGCAGCATCGGCGGGTTCTACTCCGGCGAGCTGTCCGTGTGGACAGGCAAGCGGGGCATCGGCAAGAGCACCCTGCTGAGCCAGCTGCTGCTGGAAGCCGTGGATCAGGGGCACACGGTGTGCGCGTACTCCGGGGAGCTGCCCAAGGAGCAGTTCCGGGAGTGGGCCTACCTTCAGGCGGCGGGGCCGGAGCATATCCGGTACGTCACGGACAAGGCCACCGGTAAGCGGCTGGCGTCGGCGGATCCGCTGGCAGACCGGCAGATCTCCCAGTGGCTCAACGAGCGGTTCTGGCTGTTTGACCTTGAGCACAACACCCGCCACGATCCGGACACCATCCTGCGGCAGTTCGAGTACGCTCACATGCGGTACCGGGCGGACGTGTTTCTGGTGGACAACATCATGTCCGTGGACTTTGACAGCTCCACGGAGCGGGATTTCAACCGGGTGCAATCAAAATTCACCCAGATGCTGGTGACCTTCAGCAAGCGCCGGGGCGTTCACACCCATCTGGTGGTGCATCCCCGGAAGTCCACCAGCGACAACAACGCCAAGATCACCTCCGACGATGTCAGCGGCTCCGGAGACATCACCAACCGGGCCGACAACGTGTTTTTCCTCACCACCCACCAGACCAACGGCGAGGACAAGCCCCTGCTCCAGATCCTCAAGAACCGGGACTTCGGCTCTCACCGCCACCAGTGGCTGGACTTCGACAAAAAATCCCGCAGGTTCTTTCAGGATCAGACCGGGGATCCCAAGCGGCCCTACGGCTGGGAGGGCAAGGGCGTCCAGATGGAGCTGTCGGAGGATCTCAGTGACATTGACGAGGTTTTCCCGGAGGAGGGCAAGGCATGAAGATAGGCGACATTCTGGAGCTGGAGCCCTCGTTGGAGGGCACCAGCGGGCTGGGCTCCACGGGGCCGATTTCATGCCGGGTGGTGTACATCCATCCGCTGGAACGGTTCTACGTTGTGGAGTTCCGGAGCAAGGTTACCGGCGAGACGTGGCGGGAGGCCATGTATTTCCCGCTGCGGCCATTGCAGACTGATTTTCACAGGATCCCGGTTATCGGGGGAAGAAAGGGATAGACATGAGAGCAATTGCGATTATGAACAACAAGGGCGGCGTCGGCAAGACCGTCACCGCCATCAATCTGGCCGACATTCTGGCCAACGACTACAAGCAGCGGGTGGTGCTGGTGGACTGCGACGGACAGGCCAACCTGACCGGCTTTTTCCTGCCGGGTATTGAGGCGGACTCGACCACCATGGCGGAAGTGCTCACCGGGGATTGTGAGCAGGTGTGGAGCGACAACCTGCTCCCGCTGCGGAAAAATATCCAGCTGCTGCCCGGCAGCTCCGGCCTGTACAACCTGGACTTGCAGGCCGTGAAGGACGGCGTCAGCGCTCCGGAGCGGCTGCGTGGGTTCGTGGACGCCGCCCGGGAGGACGGGGACACGGACTGGATGATCTTCGACTGCCCGCCGGGTTACACGGTGTCCAGCGTGGCGGCCCTGCTGGCGGCTGACGAGGTGATGATCCCGGTGACGGCGGACAAGTTCTCCATCGACGGCGTCCACGCCGTGGCGGCGCAGGCCGTCAACCTGACGGCGGCTCATCCCGGCCTGACGGTGCGGGCTCTGATGACCCAGACCCGGACGGCCGACGTGGTGACGGAGGCGGAGAAAGCCCTGTCGGCCATGCATGTGCAGACGTACCGCACCAAGATCCGCCGGACGGACAAGGTGCCGGAGAGCACGGTGTCTCTGGCACCGCTGCGGGTGTACAGTCCCGGAAGCAGCGCCTGTCGGGATTACCGGGCGCTGGCCGGGGAGCTGATGGAGGGGGTGCAGTGATGGCCGGGAAGAATTTCGATATTTCCAAGTTCGCCGCCACGTTGAAGCCGGTGCGGACGGAATCGGACACGATGATGGAGATTCCCATTGAGTACATCCGGGACAACCCCTTGAATTTCTACCCCGCGCCGGATCCACAGGCCCTGCGGGCGCTGATGGATTCCATCCGGGCCAACGGCCTGCTGGAGCCGCCCACGGTGGTGCCCAACGGAGACGGCCAGACCTACCGCCTGATCTCCGGCCACAGCCGCATGGCGGCCATCAAGGCCCTGCGGGAGACGGAAACCCCGGAACAGTGGGGAACCGTCCTTTGCCGGGTGCTGCCGTCTATGACGGCGGATCAGGAGCAGGCGGCGGTAATCGAAGCCAACCGGCAGCGGGTTAAGTCTCCGGCTCTGCTGGCCGAGGAAGCGGCGCAGCTGACAAAAGCCTACATCAAGCGCCGGGAGGCCGGGGAGGATCTTCCGGGGCGGATCCGGGATCGCGTGGCGGAAGTCTTGCGGGTCAACGCCACCAAGGTGGCCAACGTGACCGCCATCAAGAACGGCCTGAAAGTGCCGGGGATCATCGAACGGTGGAAACGGGACGAGATCCCGGAGGCTGCGGCCCTGATGATTGCCCGGATGGACATCGACGAGCAATACCGGCTGCTGGACTGGATGATCGACAAGGGCCGGTGCTACACCATCAGTGAGGTACGCAAGTTTGACATCTGCTACCACAGCGCCTCCAAGTGTGACAAGACCGGGAAGCCCTGCGAAAACATCGAGCGGATCTACGACCACGACCTGCACCACGGCGAGTGGAGCGGGGCCGGATGCTGCAAGAACTGTCTGAAAAAAGACACCTGCCCGGCGGCTTGCCGGTTTGTGGAGAAACAGCCCGCACCGGTGCCGGAAATGCCGCCCCTGAATCCCGCCGCAAAAGACCCCCGGCTGGACTACAAGGTGATGGTGCCCACCTTCTGCCAGCGGGTGCGGGAACTGCGGGAGCAGACCGGCATGAGCC
>CALDLZ010000410.1 GCA_937915335.1 uncultured Faecalibacterium sp. | reverse complement strand
AACATGTGTTTCAGGAGCAGTATGCCCAGTGCGGGGCGGGGCAGGAGGGAGACTTCCTGAAAAAGGCCCTGATCAGTGCCAACCGCTTTGTGTTCAATAAGGCCGCCCACGAGGAATCGCTGGCAGGTATGGGCACCACGGCGGTCTGCGCGTTGGCACGGGGCGGGGAAGTCACGCTCTGCCATGCGGGCGATTCCCGCGCCTACCTCTACCGGGGCGGGAAGCTGACCCAGCTCACCCATGATCATTCCTATGTGCAGGAGCTGGTGGACTGCGGTACTATTACCGTGGAGGAAGCTGAGCATCACCCCCAGAAGAATATCATCACCAAGGCACTGGGCGTGGATTACCGGCTGGAGCCGGAGGTCACCTCGGTCAAACTGGAGGCAAAGGATCTTCTGCTGCTCTGCTCCGACGGCCTGACCAATATGGTGCCGGTGGAGCAGATGGAGCAGCTGCTGGCGCAGGGTTCTTTCTATGACCTGCCCGACCGTCTGGTGGAAGCCGCCAACGAGAACGGCGGCTCCGACAACATCACCGCACTGCTGCTGGCCGTGGAGCCAACGGAGGTACACCATGGATAACCTGATCGGCAAGACGCTGGATGGCCTGTACACGGTGAACGAGCTCATCGGCACAGGTGGCATGGCAAATGTCTATAAGGCCGTTGTAGGCCCAGGCGGGCCGGTGCCGGAGGGGACTGTCGTGGCCGTCAAGGTGCTGCGGCAGGAGCTCATGCATGACCCCGACCTTGTGCGCCGCTTCAAGAACGAGTCTAAGGCCATCTCCCTGCTCAACCACCCCAACATCGTCAAGGTGTACGATGTTTCGGTGAGCGATAATTTACAGTATATCGTTATGGAATATGTGGATGGCATGACCCTGCGCGAGTACCTGAACGAGCGCGGCGGCAAGCTGACCAGCCGGGAGACCGTCCACTTTATTTCTCAGATCCTCAGGGCCCTTGACCATGCCCACCGCAATGGTGTGGTGCACCGGGACATCAAGCCCCAAAACATCATGCTGCTGGATAATGGCCAGCTGCGGATGATGGACTTCGGCATTGCCCGCATCTCCCGGGCCGAAAATCAGTTGTCCGGCGGCAAGGCCATGGGCAGTGTCCACTATATCAGCCCGGAGCAGGCCAAGGGCGACGAGACTGACTTTACCAGCGATCTCTACTCGGTGGGCGTGATGATGTACGAGATGCTCTCGGGTCACCTGCCTTTTGATGCGGATGACGTGGTGGAAGTGGCGATCAAGCAGATCTCCGATCAGCCCAAGAGCCTGCGGGAGCTGGCACCCGGCGTGCCGGTGGGACTGGTGGAGATCACCGAGCGTGCCATGGCAAAGCGGCCTGAAAACCGCTATAAGAGTGCTGCGGAGATGCTGGCGGCCCTCAATGCCTACGTCGAGAACCCGGCCATTGTCTTCAACTACACCTATCTCCCCGATGAAATTCCTGAAAAGGTGGTGGAAACCCCTATGCCCAGAAAAGAAACCCGTCCGGAGCGCGGCACTGCCCCCGCAAAGGGCAGAAAAAAGAAGAAGCGCACGGTCTTTCTGCCGGCGCTGTTTGGCATCACCGTGGCCTTTGCACTGGCCTGTGCGGTCTTGTGCTGGGTCATCCTGAATGATTCCAGCACCCTGATGAGCGAAAAGGCCGATGTCGTGCTGGCCGATTACAGCGGCATGACCCAGGACGAGGTCAACGCTTCCGAGCAGGTGGCTTCCGGCCAGATCGTCATCAACTGGGAGCAGGCTTACAGCAATGATTATGCCGCCGGGTATGTTTACCGGCAGTCCCCGGTGGCGGGCCGTACCGTCCGCGAAGGACAGAGCGTGACCCTGACCGTCAGCCTGGGCATCCAGTACGTCACAGTGCCTGATGTCACCAACTATGTGCAGGCCGATGGTGAGCAGCAGCTCAAGAACCTGGGCGTTTCCGTTCTGATCACTCAGGCCGTGGATACCAGCGTGGCCGCTGGCTCCATCATCCGCACAGACCCCGCTGCCGGCAGCCAGGTGCCAGCCGGATCCACAGTGGTGGTCTATGTCAGCCGTCCGCAGGTCAATACCACGGCAAAGGTACCCTCGTTGGTGGGTTTGAAGAGCGTGAGTGATGCCCGCTCTGTGCTGGTGCAGAACAAGCTGGGACTGGGCAGCACCACTGAGCAGTACAGTAATCAGCCCGCAGGCACCATCATTGGTCAAAGCCCCTCCGCAGGTTCTACCGTCAAGGTGAACAGCCGTGTCAGCATCACAGTCAGTGCCGGCCCGCAGCCGGTACAGGAGCCTACGCCGGAAGAATCCAGCAGCTCTTCCAGCTCTACCAGCGGAGACTGGTGGAGTGGTCTGATTGGCGGCGGGTCTTCCAGCAGCAGCGGCGATTCCTCCAGCAGTGAGGGCACGAGCCTGAGCGACTGGTGGAGCTCTCTGCTGTCCTGAGGGAGGAACGGATGAAAGGTTATATCGTAAAGGGGATTGGCGGCTTTTATTACGTCAAGACCGAAGAAGGCGTGATCGAGTGCAAGCCCCGGGGCATCTTCCGCAAACAGAAGATCACCCCCGTGGCGGGCGATGAGGTGACGCTGGAAACTGAGAATGGAGCGGCGGTCATCGCCGAGATCGCCCCCCGAAAAAATGTGTTTGTCCGGCCCCCTGTGGCCAATCTGGATGTATTGTTCCTCGTGGCCAGCACCACCCAGCCCACCCCCAGCACGCTGGTGCTGGATAAGCTTTCGGCCATCGCTGTGGATAAGGGCGTTCAGCCCGTCATCGTCTGCACCAAGGCAGATCTGGGTGAGGTGGAGTTTCTGCGCGGTGCCTATGAGAAATCGACCCTGCCCTTCATTGCCATTCGCTACGACAGTGGGGAAGGGCTGGACGAGGTCAAGCAGTGGATCAGTGGGCGGCTCTGTGCCTTCTGCGGCAACTCGGGTGTGGGCAAATCAACTCTGCTCAATGCCCTGCTGCCTCAGGCCGAGCGTCAACCCCGCTCCATCCGCCAGAAGTTGGGGCGCGGCCGCCATACCACCCGTGAGGTGACCATCTTCGAGGCCTTCGGGGGCCGCATTGCGGATACCCCAGGCTTTGCCAGTCTGGAAGCCAACCGTGCCGGGTTCATCCCTAAGGAGAATCTGGAGCACGCGTTCCCGGAGTTCGGGCCATACCTCGGCGAGTGCCAGTTTACGGGCTGCTCCCACCGCACGGAAAAAGGCTGCGCCATCCGTGCCGCCTTGGCCGAGGGGAAGCTCTCCCAGACCCGGTACGACAGCTACTGCGCCATGTATGAAGAAGTAAAGGATGTCAAGGACTGGCAGAGGAGGGGAATGTAATGTCACGCTGTGTGATCCTCTCTGCCTGTCCGGTCTCACCGGAGCTGAAACGCCTGCTGCGTCCCGATGACTTCATCATTGCCTGTGACGCTGGCTACCGCAACTGTGCCCCGCTGGACTGTAAGCCCAATATCATTGTGGGTGATTTCGATACCGCTCCCTGCCCGGTGCAGCAGGACGATGATATCATCATCCTGCCCCACGTCAAGGATGATACCGATACCGAATACGCCGCCAAGCTTGCCGGCGAGAAGGGCTTCACAGAGGTGCTTCTGCTGGGGGCGCTGGGCGGCAAGCGGCTTGAGCATACCCTCTCGAACCTGGCTACCGGTCTGGGGCTGGAACAGAGGGGGGTGCGTGCCACGCTTCAGGATGAGCGCAGCCGCATCACCTTTGTTCGTCCCGGCGAGACCCGTGCTTACCCGAAGCAGGAGTTCTTTTATTTTTCTGTGTTCCCCATGGAGGGCAGGGCTGAAGGCGTGTGCGAGCACGGCTCCTACTACGAGCTGGAGGATGCCGTGCTGGACGCAGGCTACCCGCTGGGGGTCAGCAACGAGTACGCCGAGGGTTCGGAAAGCATCACAGTCTCTACCCGCAAAGGGGCACTGGTCATTGTGGAAACGGTACAGGATACGCCCATCTTGACCCGGAACAACGCCTGAGATGCACATTTCGTGTCCGGGCCGCTTATACTGTGGTATCAACACCACGATGAAAGGCGGGAACGGGATGCAGGTAGTTGTTATCAAAAGCCCGAAGTGCCTGCGCGGCATTCTGCGCAAGCTGTTCGGCATCAGGAAAGCATAAGAAAATACCGGAGCAGAAAGCCTGCTCCGGTATTTTTGTATCCGTTATTCTTTTGTGGTGTAGGTCAGATCCAGCACCGGGCCAAAGGGGTCAAAGATGAGATTCTGGATGCCATTCGCGATCAGCAGGCGCTTCTGCTGGGCAAACAGGGGAACCACCACCGCATCATCCAGCAGCTGACGCTCACAGTCGGCCAGCAGGCGGCAGCGGGAAGCGCCGGTTGTCTGGGTACTAGCCTGCAGCCGGGTGGCGTACAGGGAGTTTGCATAGCCAGTCAGGCTGCCGCCAGTGGCGGTGAACTGGTTCAGCATGTTGTACACACTGCCGCCCTCGGCACTGACGGGGGCCAGTGCGATGGTGTAATCACCACTGGCAAGCCGTGTGTTAAAGGTCTCCTCGTCCACCTCTTCCACCGAGAAGAAGAGGGAAAACTCCTTCTGCCACGCGCCGTTGATCTCCTCGGCGGCGCTGGTCATGCTGGAACCGGCGGGAACCATCAGGCTGACCTTACTGAAATCGGAGGTCGTCAGCTCCTGCCGTGCCGCCATGTAAAGGGCCCGGGCATCCACGGCAGCGGGAGTGATCTCCCCGACCGTGTCCCGGTAGTTCATGCCGTCGATGGTCAAGGCATCCGGTACCAGACCGTTAGCGGCGGTATAGAGCCCTCCGTCCGGCACCTCGGCAGCATCCCGTGCCACCGAAGCCAACGCCTGCCGCAGCTCGGTGGATGCAAACACGCTGTTGCAGTTGAACAGCAGGCTCCATGTGGTGTCCGAGTAGGAGAGGGTCGTCAGGGAAGTGGGCGTGCCGGTATCATCCGGGGCCGCGGAGCATTTTTCGTTGGCGATAAGCTCCGCCGCGGACTGCCCGGCGCTGCTCGTGTTCTGCACCAGACGCAGATTGTCAATCAGATTGCCCGAGGAAGCCCGCCGCAGGAATAAACCGCTGGCCGTCCAGTTGTAGATGTAAAAACTGCCGCTGGAAAGGGTAGAGGACGCGCTCAGACCGTAGGTGCCTCGGGTGGAGTTGAAGAACTCTTCATCGCAGGGCATGGCACCGGGCAGGGTCAGTTTTTCGAGGAAATTGTCATCAGAGCTGCTTAGATGGAACACCAGCGTCAGCGGCCCGGATGCGGAAACGCCCAGGGCGCTCTCCGGCATCTGCCCGGCCAGCACGGCGGCACTGTTCTCAATGGCTGCGAACTCCACGGCGTAGGGGGAATTTGTCGCGGCCCGGAACATCCGCCGGAAAGCAAATACAAAGTCCTCGGCGGTGATGGTGTAATCGGTGGCATTGCCCTTGGCGGCAGTGTAGGTCAGACCGTCCTTCAGATAAAAGGTGTAGGTGCGGCCGTCAGCCGATTTCTCCCACCGCTCGCAGAGGGCGGGTTCGTACTCACCACTGGGGTTCTTGCGGACAAGGCCGCTGTACAGGTTTTCGCAGGCAATGACATCGGCAGAAGCGGATGCAACCTGCGGGTCAAGGTTGGCCGGGATACTGTCCACAAACCAGGTAAAGCTGTTGGAGCCCGAGCCACAGCCGGTCAGGGCAAAAACAAACACAATGGTCAGTGCCACTGCGGAAAAGCGTTTCAGGGAATGTTTCAAGAAAATGCGCTCCTTGCAAAATGAGATACAATAGAAGTATAGCGGAAATGGTCGGAAAAGACAATCAACATTTTGTGAATTTAGATGGCATTTCGGTGCATTTGGGGCCAAGGTGCGGTTTGGCGTTGCCAATTGCAAGGAAAAGGTGTAAAATGGAGTGCGGCAAGACAAACGGCCTCGCCCTCTCAGGCCGCTTCGCGTCCAGTTTCCCCAAGGGGAGAACCAGGAAAAAGAGGGAAGCTTTCAGAGAAAACCATACGCAAAAAGCAATCGGATATAGAGGAGGTTCTTTCTTTATGCAGAAAGATCAGCAGAAGCTTGCAGAGCTCATCAAGGGCAAAAAGGTGGCGTTCATCGGTGCCGGTGTCAGCCACAAGACCCTTATCAGGGAATTTGTGGAGCTGGGGGCCCATGTGACCCTCTGTGACCAGAAAAAGAGCGTGGAAGATTTCGGCGATTA
>CALDLZ010000409.1 GCA_937915335.1 uncultured Faecalibacterium sp. | reverse complement strand
CTTCCGCCCACCGTATCGTGGAGGTGCTGGATGAGACATCCGACATCACCGCTCCCGCAAAGGCTGTGAAAGAGGTCAAGGATGGCGGCATCGAGTTCGAGCATGTTACCTTTAAGTATAAGCATGGCTCCGGACAGCCCGTTCTGAATGATATCAGCTTCACCATCAAGCCGGGTGAGACCATCGGCATCATTGGCGGCACCGGCAGCGCAAAATCCAGTCTGGTGCAGCTGATCCCCCGCCTGTACGATACCGAGAGCGGTACCGTCAAGGTCGGTGGTGTGGATGTCAGGGATTACGATCTGGATGTTCTCCGCCGTGAGGTCTCCATGGTGCTGCAGAAGAACGTTCTGTTCAGCGGCACCATCCTCGACAACCTGCGCTGGGGCGATGCCAATGCCAGTGAGGAAGAGTGTGTCCGGGTGGCCAAGCTGGCCTGCGCCGATGAGTTCATCGAGCGCTTCCCCGACAAGTACAATACATGGATCGAGCAGGGCGGCTCCAACGTGTCCGGCGGCCAGAAGCAGCGCCTGACCATTGCCCGCGCGCTGCTGCGCAAGCCCAAGGTTCTGATCCTGGACGACAGCACCAGCGCCGTGGATACCGCGACCGATGCAAAGATCCGCAAGGCGTTCCGGGAAGAGATCCCCGGCACCACCAAGATCATCATTGCACAGCGCATCTCCTCCGTGCAGGATGCAGACCGCATCCTGGTGCTGGATGAGGGCAAGATCAACGGCATGGGCACCCACGAGGAACTGCTCAAGACCAATGAGATTTATCAGGAAGTTTACAACAGCCAGACCCAGGGCGGCGGCGATTTCGACAAGCAGGGAGGTGAGCAGTAATGGCACAGGTGAAAGAAGTAAAGGGCCCCGGCCCCCGTGGTGTGGGCGGCCCCAGACCGAAGGTTGAAAATCCCGGTCTGCTGCTCAAGCGGCTGCTGGGTGAGGTGTTCAAGCACTACCTGCCCCACTGCATCATCGTGCTGATCTGCATTGTGGTCAGCGCACTGGCAAACGTGCAGGCAAGCCTCTTCCTCAAGACCCTGATCGATGATTACATCGTTCCCATGACCCAGCAGGCAACGCCTGACTTCGGCCCCCTGGCCGGTGCCCTGATCCGCATCGGCTGCATCTACGCCATCGGTGTGCTGGCCGCATGGCTCAATGCCCGCATCATGGTCAACGTGACCCAGGGTACCCTGCGCAACCTGCGCATCCAGCTTTTCACCCACATGGAAAGCCTGCCCATCAAGTACTTTGATCAGCATCCCCACGGCGATATCATGTCCGTGTACACCAACGATGTGGATACCCTGCGCCAGATGATCAGCCAGAGTATCCCCCAGCTGGTGTCCAGCGCCATCACCATCGTGTCCGTGTTCACCAGCATGTGCCTGATGAGCTGGCAGCTGACCGTTGTCACCATGCTGATGGTTGCCCTGATGCTGTTCTGCTCCAAGAAGATCACCGCCCTGAGCGGCAAGTTCTTCGTGGCTCAGCAGAAGGATCTGGGCAAGGTGAACGGCTACATCGAAGAGATGATGGAGGGCCAGAAGGTCGTCAAGGTGTTTACCCACGAGCAGGCTTCTCTGGCCGGCTTCCGTGAGCTGAACAACAAACTGAAGGACAGCGCCGAGCAGGCCAACACCTTCGCCAATATCATCATGCCCGTCACCGCACAGCTGGGCAACGTCAGTTATGCGATCTGCGCTCTGGTGGGCGCGGCCATGGCCGTTTGCAACATCGGCGGCATGACTCTGGGCACTGTCGTGGCCTTCCTGAGCCTGAACAAGAGCTTCAATATGCCCATCAGCCAGGTGTCCATGCAGGCCAACAGCATCATCATGGCTCTGGCCGGTGCCGAGCGTATCTTCAAGATGATGGATGAGACCAGCGAGACCGACGAGGGCTATGTCACCCTGGTCAACGCCAAGTACGACAAGGACGACAAGCTGGTGGAAACCAACGAGCGTACCGGCATCTGGGCCTGGAAGCACCCCCATCACGACGGTACCACCACTTACCACAAGCTGGAAGGCGATATCACCTTTACCGATGTCGATTTCGGCTATGTGCCTGAAAAGACCGTTCTGCACGATATCAACCTCTACGGCCGTCCGGGCCAGAAGATTGCCTTTGTCGGCTCCACCGGTGCCGGTAAGACGACCATCACCAACCTGATCAACCGCTTCTACGATATCTCCAGCGGCAAGATCCGCTATGACGGTATCAACATCAGCAAGATCAAGAAGGATGATCTGCGCCGTTCTCTGGGCATCGTTCTGCAGGACACCCACCTGTTCACCGGCACGGTCATGGAGAACATCCGTTATGGCCGTCTGGATGCCACCGATGAAGAGTGCATCGCCGCCGCCAAGCTGGCAAACGCTGATGGCTTTGTCAAGCGCCTGCCCGATGGCTACAACACCATGCTGACCAACGACGGTGCAAACCTGTCTCAGGGCCAGCGCCAGCTGCTGGCCATTGCCCGTGCCGCTGTCGCTGATCCCCCGGTGCTGATTCTGGACGAGGCAACCTCTTCCATCGATACCCGTACCGAGGCGCTGGTACAGCGCGGTATGGACGGCCTGATGTATGGCCGTACCAGCTTCGTCATCGCACACCGCCTGTCCACTGTCCGCAATGCCGACTGCATTGCGGTACTGGAGCAGGGTCGCATCATCGAGCGTGGCAGCCACGATGAGCTGATCGCCAAGAAGGGCAGATACTACCAGCTCTACACCGGTAATCTGGCCGAGAACTAAAACACAAAGTAAAACGGAGCCGCTGTACAGCATTTTGTACGGCGGCTCCGCTTATTTGCAATTTGTTCAAAAACCTCACAAAGAAACTCCATTTTTATCCTGTATAATAAAGGTGCAGTCAGGGAAGAGCGAAGAAACTTCCCCTGAAAATGCCATGCAGGCAATGAAAACCGCGCAGTACCGGCAGAAATTGGTCGAGCACGGACCCTTTGAAACCACTGTCCCCCGCTGATGCGAGGCAATAGCCAAGGCGGCGGACAGACTACCAACCATCTCCTGACAGCCGCAAATGTTTGGGAGTTCTCATATACAGTCAGCGCCGCTTTCTCCTCCTTTCCACGGCGCTGGCTGTTTTTGTTTACGGATTAAACCTCTTCGTCTATCAATTCTTTTAACATATTCTCCCTTAGTTTAGGTAAATCCATGACACGGATCCCCATTTTCTCCATCCGATACAGGACCAGAGCCGAGTTCTGGTCTTTTTTTACGGCAGAAGTCATAACATTGCGTGTAAAAGCGCAGATTTTGTCCGAATCGGAATAAAAAATCAGTTGGACATGGCCGGTGAACAGGGCAAAAAGTGCCGTTCGCGGCTCCCGGGAACCGAATAGGGCCACAAGATCGCTCTCCTCTAAAAAGAGCACATCCGCCCGGGAGAGGAATTGCAGGGCGGTCTGCCGCAGAGCATCCCCCTGCGGCCAAAAGGGCGCGGCCTGCGCCAGGCGGGGCACATAACAGCAGAGCGCCCCGGCATCCCGGGCTGCGGTAAGCGCCTTGAGATGGGTCAGCCGCAGAGGGCTGTCCACCAGCCCCTCCGAGGAAAGGCAGAGGACAGGGACATCCCGAAACACTTCTGTATCCAGCTGTTCCGGCGCAAAGGCTAGCCCGGCTGCATGGGCGCGGTAGGAAATGGTGCTGTCTGTTCCAGTGAACACCACCGGCGTGGGTGCGGCCTCGGTGAAGCAGAGCCGGGAGCAATCCACGCCGTCCGCAGCCAACTGAGCCGCCAGCTTGCGGCCAAAGAGGTCTGCACCTAGCCGGGCCAGCAGAGTGGCCTGCCCGCCCAACGCGGCGTACCGACGGCAGAAGTCTGCACCCCAGCCGCCTGCCTGCACCCGGAACGCTTCGGCCAGCTCCGGGGCCGTGTCGGCGGTCAGTTCCAACCACACTTCTCCCAGACACAAAACGGACATGCGCTCCTCTCCCTTCCGCAAACAAAATCGGATTTCAGTATAACACGAAAAGTAGGTTTGGTGCAACCAATTCGCTGTCGAAGGCACACGCTTCGCTGTCGAAGGCACACGCTCCGGTAGCTTTTTCCCGCGAGTGATTCGGGGCATTCCATCCCCCGCCCAACTGCCTGCGGCAGTCGGGTCCCACCCTCCGGACACTCGCTGGAAAAACTCCCCTCGTGTGTGCCCGGTAAAGTTTATTTTACAGAATCGACCGTTTTTTTACTAACAGCCGGTTTCTTCCACGTAAGGTTTACAAATCATTTTCTCAACTATGGTTTCCCCTCTTTTTCCAAACAGGTACAATAAAATCGTTCCCAAGAGAAAACGCAACAGGGCCCGGGAGGGCTCAGGATAAGAGAGGAATGATCGTATGAAAGATCACAAAATGTCCCGCCGCAGCTTCCTGAAAGTGGGTGCTATGGCATCTGCCGCCGGTCTGCTGACTGCTGCCCCCGTAGCCGCAAATGCCACCGCACCGGCTGCTTCTGCTGCCTCTGACGAGGAAAACTGCCTGAACCTGTTCCAGAAACCGAAGTACATCTTCCTGTTCATCGGCGACGGCATGGGCACCGCCCAGATCCAGTCCGCCCGCTTCTATAAAGGTACCACCGAGAATAACGGTGCCATCACCGAGGGCGATCTGAGCTTCACCAGCTTCCCCGAGGTTGGCAGTGTGACCACCTACGACAGCACTTCCTTCTGCCCTGATTCCGCTTCCACCGCAACCTCCATCGCCACCGGCAACAAGACCGAGAGCGGTGTCATCAATATGTGCCCCTGGACCCGTGATGTGCCCTATGAGACCATCGCCGAGAAGCTGCACAAGCAGAAGAATTATAAGGTCGGCGTGGTGTCCAGCGTCAATATCGACCATGCCACTCCCGCCGCCTTCTATGCCCACCAGAGCAGCCGCAAGAACTACTACCAGATCGGCGTGGAGCTGGCAAACTCCGGCTTTGAGTATTTTGCTGGCGGCGAGTTTCAGAAGGTGAACGGCGATGGCACCGGCCCCAACAACCACGAGGTTGCCGCGCAGGCCGGCTATAACGTCGTCACCACCCAGGCCGGGGCCGCTGCCCTGACCGCCGGTGCTGGCAAGACCCTCATCATCGCCGAGAATCTGGCCGATGGCAAGGCTATGAACTACGCCATGGATGCCGCCCCCGGCGAGTGGCAGCTGACCGACTACGTCCGCAAGGGCATCGAGCTGCTGGACAACGGCAAGGGCTTCTTCCTGATGACCGAATCCGGCAAGATCGACTGGGCCTGCCATGCCAACGATGCCGCTGCATCCATCCACGACGTGCTGGAGATGAGCAACGCCGTCCAGGCTGCGGTAGACTTCTATAACAACCACAAGGATGAAACCCTGATCCTCGTCACCGCCGACCACGAGACGGGCGGTATGGCCATCGGCTATAAAACCACCAACTATGATACCTTCCTGACCAACCTGACCCATCAGAAGATGTCCTACGCCAAGTTCGATTCCACCTATGTGGACAGCTATGTGAAGAACCAGACTCCTTTTGAGACTGCCATGCAGGACGTGAAGGCGGTCTTCGGCCTGACTCTGCCCACCGACCCCGATGCCGCCAGCGCAGGCAAGCTGCTGCTGACTGACTACGAGGTGGAAAACCTGCGCACCGCTTACGAGCGCACCCTCAAGGTTGGTGCTTCCAGCCAGAGCAAGATGACCCAGCAGGATTACGAGCTGTACGGCACCTACATCCCCTTCAGCATGGCTATCTGCCACACCATCAACCACAAGTCCGGCATGGACCACACCACCTACGCCCACACCGGCGCAATGGTCAATGTCTATGCCCTGGGCGTGGGCTCTGAGAAGTTCCGCGGTGTGTTCGATAACACTGAGATCTATCACAAGCTGGCCGAATTGACTGACGTGCAGTAAAACCGAGCACTTTTCCTCGTAAAGCCTTCCGGGATGAGACATGCCGGAGGGCTTTATCATTTTATTTTTTCTGTACTTCTGACCTCTAAAATTTTTGAAAAAATCATAGGTACAAGCCCTAAAAAACCTATATAAAACAAAAAAGACGACAAACCGTTCGTTTCAACGATTTATCGTCCTTTTGGTGCGCTCGAGGGAACTCGAATCCCTGGCCCTCTGATTAAAAGAATCCGAGGTGCATCATTCGTCAATTTTCAAATTTGCGCGGAATCGTTATTTTT
>CALDLZ010000408.1 GCA_937915335.1 uncultured Faecalibacterium sp. | reverse complement strand
AATTTGACGCAAGTACATACTATTGGTCGATCAGAATATGGGTCACAATGATTGAGGTGGATTGCAAAAGTAACTTCCGGTTTGCATGATTAACTTCCGGGATTCCAAAAGTCTCGCAAGATTAAATTCCGGGAAAGTGGTACAATGCTCGAAAAGCTGGAAGTTAGTTTTACAAACATTGCTCAACCCGGAATTTACTCTTACAAATGGAATTGTATATTGTCAGCGGATATGTTAGCATGAATATCAATCGGACATCCAATGTAAAAATGGGCACGCCAAATGGAGGTCGAAGCGGTTTTGCAAAATTTGCAAAAGTAACTTCCACCCCTGGATTCGGGTATATTTCGAATGGCGGCAGCCTGGTTTTACTTCTTGAGCAGACGGGGTGTCAGGTTAATATCGTTGGCGGGGATCTCCCGGATGCCGAGGGACGGCAGAATGGCGTCCCCGTACAAGAAGCTGAACAACCGGTAGGCGGACTGGTTATTCAGCTTCTTTCTCGTATAGGAGTTAATGTGGCTCATCATGAGCAGGATGTCGCTCTGCTGCAGATTGTCAAAGGACGTGCCCTTTGGAAGGATGCGGCGGATAAACTCATGTGTGACCTCACAGCCGCCCTTTTGGTCGGAACGCTGCGGATCGCAGTAGAAAACTCTGCTTCGCACTTCGCCCAATTCGGTGCACTCAATGGAAACGGGGTCAGTAAACTCACTGCCTCTGTCAGTCAGTATAATTGGGAACAGGCGGCAATACTGTTCGGGTCCCAGCGTCTCATACAGCCATTCAAAAACCTCTGTGACAGACCGTGCGGTATTCCTATCTCTTAGAAATGCCAGCATAAGGTTGGAGTTGCGGAAGAATACCGTCAGCAGTACCTTGCCGCCCTTACGCCCCTCCACAGAGTCAATCTCCACGATAGGAATATCTGGGTTAGCTGCCGTGTATTCCAGAAAATCTTCGTAAGTTCTTCCAAGATGGCACTGCTTGTCAACTCTTACAGACGTTTTTTTCTTCCGTACCTTGTAGCGCACTTTTCTGGGTAAATCAAGGTTTCCAACGGACAGAAGCCCGGCATCCACATAATTGTAGATCGTTCGCTCGTTCAGCATGATTTCGTCGGCATTATTTACGCAGATCTGGTGAATAGATTGTCCCTGCTTAATGAGCGGCGAAATGATCCGGTCGATCCGCTCAAGCTCTGCTGGTGTTACTGCAAATCCCTGGCGAGATGTGCTGCGTGTCTCTTCGTATTCCATCTGAGCATATTTGGCCTCATAAAGATGGCGTTCCAGCTTGCAGGTTTTGCGCTGAATACATCCGTTGCAGACATACGGAGGTTTATTCAGCTTTCCGCATTTTGCCTGCTGAAAATCCTGACATATCTCAAAGCATTTGGTTTTGAAGCAGGAACTGCAGGACTTTCCGTAAGGGAATTTACAGGGGTTGCACAAATCACCGTAGTGCTTACAATCCTTGCGGGCAATGCAGGGATTGTATCCTCCTGCCTGTTTTAGTTTGACATGTGCGCGAACTTCCTTGGATATAGTAGTTGGATCCTTTTCCAACTCAGCTGCAATAGCAGAGAAGCTTTTTCGCTCTCTGAGACCGACTTCAATGGCGATTCGGTCACTAAGGGCTAAATGTGTGTTCTTAGCCATGATTTTCTCCGTTTCTTTGCTGCCGCCATTCGGAGAAGACGAAGGGGCTCTGCCCCTTAAACCCCGAGGTTTATCGCTTTTGTTTCCAGGAAGGCAGCAAAAAAGCAGCATCCGTTAAGATGCTGCCTTCCTGCAAATCCTATGTGCCGCTCAGGTCGCTCCTCAGCGTTGCCCTATCCTGCACATAGGTAAAGCACTTGTATTGTAAGTTACCGTTGGAGAGAAGTCAATAGCTGCAAAAATGTTTGTAAAAGTTGCTTCCGGGTACATTTTTGCATGATTTAATTCAGCCCCACTTGTATTCAAACCGGAATTTAGTTTTTCTATTGAGGTGTTGGAATAGGCCTTGGCAGTATGGCTGCAATAGACCGAATGCTCTGCCAA
>CALDLZ010000407.1 GCA_937915335.1 uncultured Faecalibacterium sp. | reverse complement strand
GATGACAAGGCCGGTGTGGCAGAGATTATGACCGCAGCCGAGACCATCCTTGCCGAGGGCCGCCCCCACGGCAAACTCTGCATCGCCTTTACCCCCGACGAGGAGATCGGTGAGGGCGCTTCCCTCTTCGACATCCCGGGCTTTGGCGCGGACTTCGCCTACACCGTCGATGGCGGTGATGTGGGCGGGATCGAGTACGAGAACTTCAACGCCGCCGCTGCTACTGTGACCATCCACGGCTTCTCGGTGCACCCGGGTTCCGCCAAGGATGCCATGATCAATGCCTCCAACGTGGCTATGGAGTTCCACATGGCTCTGCCCATCATGGCCCGTCCTGAGACCACTGAGGGCCGTCAGGGCTTCTACCACCTCTGCCAGATGTACGGCGACGTGACCACCGCCAAACTGGGTTACATCCTGCGTGATCACGATGCCGACAAGCTGCAGTACAAGAAGGACAATCTCCGCCACATCGCCGATTACCTCAACGGCAAGTATGGCCCCGGCACCGTGGAACTGGAGATCAAGGACAGCTACCGCAACATGCTGGAGAAGATCAAGCCCCACTTCCACCTCGTTGAGAACGCCCGCCAGGCCATTGAGAAGGCTGGCCTGACCCCCGAGGAAGTGCCTGTGCGCGGCGGCACCGATGGTGCTACTCTGAGCTGGAAGGGGCTGCCCTGCCCCAATCTGGGCACTGGCGGCTTCAACTTCCACGGTGTGTGCGAGTGTACCACCGTCGAGCGGATGGATAAGGCAACCGAGGTGCTGCTGAACATCGTTGAGATTTACAGCAAGTAAGTTGGCAAGAAAGAAAAAGGGAGCCGTTTCAAAATAGCCTCCCGAAAAATATTGCACAAAACCCGGAACCTTTTCGGGGCCAAAGTGGCTCAAAAAGGTTTCGGGTTTCTGATTTTGTACTATTTTTTGTGTAAGTTGCTATTGCATTTTTATTTTGCAACAGTCTCTTATTTAGTTATTGTCGATGTATACCCAATTACATCTCTTTCAACTTTTAAAATTACTTGTTGGGGAATATTCTGTGTTTTTAACAAGAATACTAGATTTTTTCGTGGGTTGAAGAAACCAAGTTGAGTAATATTTTCAAACTCTGGTTTACCTGAATGTTTTCCCATAATCCAGTACATCAATATTTGCAATGTACTTTTACTTGTTATTCTATTTTTACTTACTTTATAGTCCCACATTGTATCGGTTGTTAGGTAATCGCCATCGCCTGTACTAATAATATCAGTATATCCGTTCGGTTCAAACGTAAAGCCACTTTTTACTACCGGCCCATATATATCCCACATATGAATTCCTCGTTCGACCATTATTCTAATATTTTCAATTGTTTTTCTATCTGCATTTATTTCCTCGTAGCTACTATTCATCAACATCGCTGACATGCGGTTACGCTTCCATACATCAAAGCTAGCCATCTTGCAGGCCACCGCAATTGACTGATCATCCAAATCACGAATCTCACAATACATCTTTGCCAACTTCTCAATTTCATTGCGAAACTCTTTTCCTGTTCCGTACTTATACTGTGTAGCTATTTCTGCACCCTGTATTGATGGAAAAAAGGCTTCAGCAACCGAAGTTCCTGTCATCAATCTAGTCATATAATCAACAACAATTCCAATTAGTATTGGAGAGATGTTTTCTTCATCATTCAAATTTTTTCCATCGTCTAATGCTATAGTTTCAAATTCAGCTGGCCGGATGAAACCACCATAGGGCTGTTTGAATTTTTTGGCACGCTGTGTAACACTATACATACTCTTCTCCTTTCTTAAATAATAGAATCTCATTGCTTTATCCCACATTGATCTGGCCAACAGGCAGGATCTTGCGCTTGTTGTCATCGGGCTTGCTGGTCAGGCTGATGGCAAAGGACACCGGTCCCACACGGCCCATGAACATCACCAACATATACAGCAGTTTGGCCCCGGTGTTCAGCTGGCCGGTCACGCCCACCGAGAGGCCCACGGTGCCGAACGCCGAGCAGGATTCAAAAATGCAGTCGATGACCGACACGGTATCGGCGGTGTTGTAGTAGACCACCACGGCAGAGCCCAGCGCCGCCACCATACCCAGCATGATGATGGTCAGGGCGCGGTAGACGGTCTTGGATTCGATGTGGTGGCCATCAATGACACAGTCATCCCGGCCCTGCGTCACGCTGCGGATAGTCAGGATGAGGACGGCAAAGGTCGTCACCTTCACGCCGCCGCCGGTGGAACCGGGAGCCGCACCAATGAATTGCAGCACGCTCATCAGCAGCTTAGTGACAGGCCCGCAGGCAGCCAGATCGATGGTGTTCATACCTGCGGTACGGGTGGACACCGACTGGAACAGGGCTGCCATCACCTTGCCCGGCACGGACAGCCCGCCCATGCTTTTGGGGTTGTTCCACTCCATCAGGCCGATGAGGACGGCACCACCCACCCACAGAATACAGGAGAAGCACAGCACCACCCGGGCGTGGAGAGACAGGCGGCGCTTTTTGCGCCACTCGCCGATTTCCACCCAGACCATAAAGCCCAGACCACCCGCAATAATAAGGAACATGACGACGGCCTGCACATAGTAATTGTTGACGTAGGGCACCAGCGAGGAATACTGCCCGAACCGGCCAAACAGATCAAAACCCGCGTTACAGAAGGCCGAAATGGCTGTGAACACGCTGATCCAGATGCCTTCCGCGCCAAACTTCGGTACAAAGGCGATCATCAGAAGCGCTATGCCGACGCCCTCAAAGGTCATGGCCAGCTTAATGACGATCTTCAATACGTCAGTAGCCTGCGAATACCCGTTGGCTGACACGCTCTCGCCCAGCAGCCGCAGATCCTTGAATCCCATCCGGCGCTTGGCCGCCAGCGCAAAGAAGCTGGTCAGGGTCACCAGACCCAGACCGCCCACTTGGATCAGCAGCAGGATCACCGCCTGCCCGAAAGGCGTGAACTGTGTCCAGGTGTCTCGCACGATCAGACCCGTCACGCAGGTAGCGCTGGTGGCCGTGAACATGGCGTCCACCACTCCCAGCCGCCCGCTGCGGCTGGAGATGGGCAGCGTCAGCAGCAGCGTTCCCAGCGCGATGAGCAGCACAAAGCTGATGCAGATGGCCTGCGTCGCGCTGCTGCCCAGCAGCCAGCCGCCCCGGCGCGGGACTCTCTTTTTTCGTTTCTTCCCCATAAAATGGCTCCTTTTCGTGCCCGGGCCGCCTGCGCCGCTCCCGTGCGTCATTCTCCGCCCATGC
>CALDLZ010000406.1 GCA_937915335.1 uncultured Faecalibacterium sp. | reverse complement strand
ATCAACCACACCCCCGATGACGCGCCTGTTACCACCTTTATGACTCCCATCGAGAAGCTGGTCACCGCACCAGAGAACACCTCCCTGCACGACTGCAACAACATCATTTGGGACAATAAGATCAACACTCTGCCTCTGGTGGATGCCGAGGGTAACCTGAAATACTTCGTGTTCCGCAAGGATTACGATTCCCACAAGAAGAACGTCAATGAGCTGCTGGATAAGAACAAGAGCTATGTGGTGGGTGCCGGTATCAATACCCGCGACTACGCCGAGCGTGTGCCCGCACTGGTGGATGCCGGTGTGGATGTGCTCTGCATCGACTCTTCCGAGGGCTATTCCGAGTGGCAGAGCCGCACCATCAGCTGGATCCGTGAGCACTACGGCGACACTGTGAAGGTGGGCGCAGGCAATGTTGTGGATGCCGAGGGCTTCCGCTTCCTGGCTGAGGCTGGTGCGGATTTTGTCAAGATCGGCATTGGCGGCGGCTCCATCTGCATCACCCGTGAGACCAAGGGCATTGGCCGCGGCCAGGCGACCGCTGTCATCGAGGTCGCAAAGGCTCGTGACGAGTACTTCAAGGAGACTGGCATTTATGTGCCCATCTGCTCTGATGGCGGCATCGTCCACGATTACCACATCACTCTGGCTCTGGCGATGGGTGCGGACTTCGTTATGCTGGGCCGCTACTTCGCCCGCTTTGACGAGAGCCCCACGAACAAGGTGCGCATCAATGGCCAGTATATGAAGGAGTACTGGGGCGAGGGCTCCAATCGTGCCCGTAACTGGCAGCGCTACGATCTGGGCGGTTCCACCAAGCTGAGCTTTGAGGAAGGTGTGGATAGCTATGTTCCTTACGCCGGCCCCTTGTCTGATGGTGTCCAGACCACGCTGTACAAGGTCAAGAGCACCATGTGCAACTGCGGCGCGCTCTCCATCCCTGAGCTGCAGCAGAAGGCTAAGCTGACCGTGGTCTCCTCGACCTCTATCGTTGAGGGCGGCAGCCACGATGTCGTGCTGAAGAACGCCACTCCCAATATCATCAACGGCTGAGCCTGAACACAGGCTTGCAGGGTCGCTCCCGGGTCTCCGGGGCGGCCCTTTTGTTTGTGATAAAAAAGATTATCTCTTACCCGTGCTTAAATTTCACAAAAGCTCTTGCACCCGAGCGGCAAAGATGCTATCATGGTACAAACACCCTGTCAAGACAGGGGAAAAGTGCCCCGGCCTGCCGGAGACCGAGCAGGGGAGAGGGGCTGCTTTTTCAGCGGCGGCGCGGATTTCACAGCTGCCGCGGGATTCAAGGAGAGGAAACTTTTCATGGAAGAAATCAAAGTTGTTCCGTATATTCCGGACGAAGATTATGATAACCCGGCCATGGTCGTGGATTTTTACGAATTCACCATGGCAAACTGCCTGTTCCTGAATGGCTTTAAGGATACGACTCTTGTGTTCGATATGTTCTTCCGCAAGAACCCGGACAATATGGGCTATTCTATCAGTGCAGGCCAGCGTAAGCTGACCCGTTTCCTGCTGAATTACCACTTCAACGAGCAGGATATCCAGTGGCTGCGCACCAAGGGCATGAGCAAGGAGTTCTGTGATTATCTGCGCACCTATCAGTGGAAGGGCGATATGTACGCTCTGCCCGAGGGCACGGTCTGCTATCCTCATGTGCAGATGGTACGCATTGAGTGCGATCTGGTGGGTGCGATCCTGATCGAGACCTACCTGCTGCAGACCATGAACTTCCACAGCCTGATCGCCACCAAGGCTACCCGTGTGACCGGCCTGAACACCCACACGCCCCGCAGTGTCATGGAGTTCGGCACCCGCCGTGCGCAGGGTGAGAGCGCAGGCAATGACGGCGCTTATGCCGCTGTTCTGGGCGGCTGTGTCGGCACCGCCAACTGCCTGGCTGAGATGAAGTTTGGCTCGGATGTCAAGGCTGTTGGCACCGTGGCTCACAGTTTCATCGAGTTCTTCCCGACGGAGTTTGATGCATTCAAGGCATTTGCGGATACCTACCCGGATTCCGTCAGCCTGCTGCTGGATACCTATAACATCATGGAGAGCGGCCTGCCCAACCTTATCAAGTTGGACGACTACCTCATTGAGAAGTATCCCAACGACCCCAACCGCCGCGTCAAGAGCGCCCGTATCGACTCCGGCGACCTGGCCCGTGGCTCCAAGCGTCTGCGCAAGGCATTGGATGCCGCAGGCAAGCCCTATATCAAGCTGGTGGCTTCCAATGGTCTGGATGAGAAGAAAATCGCCAATATGGAGCTCTATGAGCACGCTCATTTTGATTCCTACGGCGTGGGTGAAAACCTCATCACCTCCGCATCTGACCCTGTGTTTGGCGGCGTGTATAAGTTGGTGGCGGTCAAGCAGCCCGATGGCAGCTATACCCCCAAGATGAAGTGCTCCGATTCCGCCAGCAAGGCCATCATCCCGGGCAAGAAGATGCCCTGGCGTCTCTACGATGAGAACGGTCAGGCCCAGTGTGACCTGATCGCTATGGATGGCGAGGTCATCGAGGCAGGCAAACCGATCAAGATGGTCAACCTCGACCCCGATGCCATCGAGCGCGTCATCACCATCACCCCCAGCAAGGTCAAGCAGCTGCTGGTGCCCCATATCCTGAACGGTGAACTGGCCATCGAACTGCCCAGTATCGCCGAGAAGAAGGCATACATTGCAAAGCAGCTTGCCGATGAGACCTGGGA
Source organism: uncultured Faecalibacterium sp. (assembly GCA_937915335.1). GTDB lineage: Bacteria > Bacillota > Clostridia > Oscillospirales > Ruminococcaceae > Faecalibacterium. Next base: position 1,974 of record CALDLZ010000406.1, on the reverse strand, counting down.
GACGGAGCTGCGCATTGAGATGCCCCATAAGCATTATGTCAATATGACCCCTGCCGTGGCCGAGTGCCGCTCAAAGATGTACGAGGAACTGCACGGCGGCAAGGTCTAACTTGACAAAGTAGAGGTTCTATTGTATTATAATACCTGCCGTTTACGGAAAAGTGACCGGCAGGTATTTGCGCCACTGTGGTGAAATTGGCAGACACGAGGGACTTAAAATCCCTTTCTGGAGACAGAGTACGGGTTCGACCCCCGTCGGTGGCATGAAAAATCCCCTTCAACATAAGTTGAAGGGGATTTTTTACGTTACGGAATTATTATTTCTTTTCCATCGCATTGAACCGCTCCAGGAAGCTGTGCTCCACACCCTCGGATTTATAGCCCGGCATGGTGTCGATGGCGACATTATGGATACTGCGGAAAATACTGTTTTCAATGTTGGGGTTATCGCGCTTCAGGCGGCGGAGCAGGATCTTGATCTCCTGCCGCTTGGAACCACCGCCGCCGTTATCACACATGGTGCAGTTCTCAGTAAAACGGCAGGCACACTGGATGAATTCCAGATCGTTGTATCGCTTCCAGGCCAGAATATCCTCCTCCCGGATGCAGTACATGGGACGGATCAGCGTCATGCCGGGGAAGCTGGTGCTGTGGAGCTTCGGGGGCATGGCCTGCATCTGGGAACCATAGAACATGCTCATCACAGTGGTCTCGATGACGTCGTTGAAGTGATGGCCCAGCGCGATTTTGTTGCAGCCCAGTTCTTTTGCCTTGCTGTACAGGTGGCCGCGCCGCATCCGAGCGCAGAGATAACAGGGGTTCTTGTCGGTGTTGTTGGCAACGGCAAAGATATTGCTCTCGAAGATGGTCACGGGGATGTGCAGCAGCTCGGCGTTGGATTCGATCTTCTGACGGTTGATCTCGTTGTAGCCGGGATCCATCACCAGAAAGACCAGCTCGAAGGGGACATCGCTGTGGCGCTGCAGCTCCTGCATCAGTTTTGCCATCAGCATGGAGTCCTTGCCGCCCGAGATGCAGACGGCGATTTTATCACCCGCCTGCACCAGCTCGTAACGCTTCACGGCCACGATAAAGGGAGTCCACAGCTCCTTACGGTATTTCTTGATGATACTGCGTTCGATCATCTGATAGGGTTCAAGCTCACGTTTCATGTTGGTTCCTCTTCTATTTAATGTGCGGCGGTCAGCTCACGGTAGCAGACATCGAACGCCTGTAAAAACTCTTTAATCTCTTCCTCGGTGGTCAGGTGGCTCAGGCTGACGCGCCACGAGGACAGCGCGTTGCGCCGGTCACGGCTGACCGCAAACACGGCACGAGAGGGCAGGCCGTCCGACGAGCAGGCCGACTTGACCGAGACGCAGACTCCCTTGGCATCCAACTCCCGCTGGAACACGGTGCCCTTGACATTCTGGACGCTCAGGTTCAGCACATGGGGGATGGCGTGTTCCGGGCTGTTGATGCGCACCAGTGGGTAAGCACTGAGGGCAGTGCGGAGCTCCGCGTTCAGCTTTGCCACATGCTCAACACGGTTGGACAAGTCGATCGTTGCAAGGTCCAGTGCGCAGGCCAGCGAGGAGGCCAGTGCCACGGTGGGAGTGCCGCTGCGGTAAATGGTGGTGCTCTCGCCGCCATGGATAAGTGGCTCCAAAGCTAGATTCCGCCGCTTGACCAGCAGACCGATGCCGTTCAATCCGTAAAACTTGTGAGCAGTCAGGCTCATGGTATCCACGCCCTCGAACGAGACGGGAATCTTGCCCACTGCCTGAGTAGCATCCACATGCAGGTGACAGTGTGGGTACTCCTTTAAGATGGCGGCGATCTCCGGAACGGGCTGTACCACGCCAAGCTCGCTGTCCACCAGCGTCACGGCCACACAGATGGTGTCCGGACGGAGAAGGTCTTTCAGGTGTTCAAGATCCACGGTGCCGTCTCGCTTCACATCCAGCAGGTCGA
>CALDLZ010000405.1 GCA_937915335.1 uncultured Faecalibacterium sp. | reverse complement strand
ACGCCCCAGCCGAGCCAGTGGTTCGCCGTGCCGATGACCGGCAGCTTGTTCACCAGCCCCAGCACCGTGACCAGCAGGCTGACGAGCATCCGCAGCAGGGCGAATGCCACAAAGAAGAGCACCAAAGAGATGACCGGTGTCAGCAGTGGGGCAAGCACCTTTTGCACGATGACATCCGCCAGCACAACGGCGTTGTCGTTGAGGACGGCAGAGATCGAGCGCTCGCAGGCTTCCACGATGGAAGCCCGGAACGCCTCGGGCAGAAAGCCTGCGTACCGCTGGGCGATGCTGTCCAGACTGACGGCTCCCCCGGCAGCGATATTGGCAGCGATCTGGTCCCGGAAGCTTCCAGCAAGGAAGCGCTCGAACACCTGCCCGGCCGCCCAGCCCGAAAAGGCTCTGGCACCGAACAGGCTGATCAGGCTGCCCGTCAGCTGCACCACCGAGGCCAGAAAGCCTTTGCGGGCATACCGAACGGCCAGCACCAGCCAGACCACCGTACATAGGATATCAAAAATAAATGACGGATTCTTGAACATAGAATGGTTTCCTTGTTACTTTCTGTGCGAGAGTGCTAATAAAGCTTTTAATCAGCTTTTCTGCGCAGGAATCTCCAGCTTCTGCACCGTATTCCCGCTGAACAGCAGCAGGTTCTTGCTGTCGGCCAGCAGTGCCTGCGGGCGGGTATCGAGGCTCCGGCTCCACTGCTGCGTGCCGGACGCGTCAAAGCACTCCACGGCACTGTCCGTCAGCAGATAGAACAGGTTTCCCGCCCGGACGATGGAGTTTGCCGCCGAGACAGCGGCACTGAACTGAACATTCAGGTTCTTATCCAGCGTCACAGCCTGCGAGACCTGCCCCGATGCCAGCAGCAGGGCCACATTGCCCACCGCGTCCACCGAGATATCCTTCAGCTCGGTGCCTGCAAAATCGTAAACGGCACGCTCACCGCCGCCGGCGTTATAGAGCACGGCCCTGGTATCGTAGACCGCCAAAATCGTGGAAGCCGAGGTCCACCCCAGCCACTGGGGCACGCCGGGCTGGTTGGCCAGGCTGACAGGATCGCCCGATGCCAGATTGACAAGGTAGAGGTTGGTCATCACCTGTCCGCCGCTGACGGTGACAGCCGCCGCCGCCAGCTTCCGACTGTCAGGTGAAAAAGCCATTCTCAAAGGGGTGCCGTCGTTAGAGCTCATGCTCCAGCTGAGCTGCTGCTCCATGGTGGGGCTGTACACCAGCAGCTTTGCCATGCTAGTCTGGTCCTCCGTGACCACGGCCAGCGTGCCGTTATCCGACATGGCGCAGAGGAAAATGCTGTTTTCCAGCTGCTTGGTATAGAGGTTCTGGGTGCGGCTCTCCACCCGCAGCTCATTGCCGGAGCGGTTGTAGAGCACAAAGCGGGTCTTGCCCGCTGCCAGCGCCGGGCGGGCATAGCCGCTCTGGATGCTGTTCAGCTTTTTGCCGGTGCGGGACCAGACCACACAGCCCTCGTCCCCCAGCTCCACAAAGCTGCCGGTCAGGGGCTCCATCTGCTGCAGCTCGGCCACGCCGGTCTGCTGGGGCCAGCCGGAGCCGGGCAGCAGGGCGATGCGGGCGGTATCGGTCAGGTCTTTCAGCGCCGCCACCGAGCTGCCCGCAATGCCGGTGGCAAACAGCACCACCACCGTCAGCAGCACCAGCAGCACCGCCGTGCGGCGGATTCGCTTATTGCGCACCCGCTGGCGGGCAGCCTCCAGATATTCGACCCGCCCTTCCGAAAGCGGCTCGTCGCTCTCCGGGCGGTTGCGATGTTTTCTCATAGGTCGTAGTCCACCTTCTCCAAAAATAACCCCTTTGCGGGCAGCGTCGGCCCTGCCCTGCCGCGGTCACGGCTGGCAAGGATGCCGGGGATGGCATCGGGCTGCATCCGGCCCGCACCCACCTCGCAGAGGGTGCCCGCCAGAATGCGCACCATATTGTAGAGGTAGCCGTCAGCGGTCACCTCGATGTCCACCTCGTCGCCCTTACGGGTCACCGTGCAGGCCGTGATGGTGCGCACAGTGTCGCCATGGGCGGCGGCAGAGGAACCCGCCGCGCAGAGGGCAAGGAAATCATGCTTTCCCACAAAGTTTTGCGCCGCCTTCCGCATGGCATCCACATCCAGCCGCCGGGGCACCCGGGTGTAGTACTTCTCGTCAAAGGGCGAATCAATGGGGTGGTTATGGATGCGGTACAGGTAAGTCTTGGTGTGGGCCGCGTACCGGGCGTGGAAATCTTCCGGCACCACCTTTGCACGCAGCACCCGGATATCCGGGGGCAGATGTTGGTTCAGGGCCAGTGGCAGCTTTTCCGGCGGGATGCGGGTCTCGGCGTGAAAATTCAGCGCGAAGCCCAAGGCATGAACGCCCGCGTCGGTGCGGCTGCACCCCTTGATATCGGGGCGGCTGCCAAGCACCGCTTCCAGCCCGTCCTGAAAGGTCCGGGCCACGCTCCGCCCGTTGGGCTGCACCTGAAAGCCGCAGTAGTTGGTGCCATCGTAGGCAAGGGTCAGTAAATAGTTCATCATATCAGAAATTCGGGAACACCAATCTGGACGACAAAATCACCGCAAAGCAGGCGATGCACACCGCCAAATCAATATAATCCTGCTTGGTATAGCGCAGGACCTTCAGGCGGGTGCGGCCGTCACCGCCACGGTAGCAGCGGCACTCCATAGCCATGGCCAGCTCGTCGGCACGGCGGAAGGCCGAGATAAACAGCGGGATCAGCACCGGCACCAGCGCCTTGACACGCTCCATCATCGAGCCGTTGTCCAGCATGGCACCACGGGCTTTCTGGGCGTTCATAATCTTGTCGGTCTCCTCGATCAGGGTCGGGATGAACCGCAGGGCAATGCTCATCATCATCGCCAGCTCATGCACCGGGAAGTGCAGCTTGCCCAAGGGTTTGAGCAGCTGCTCAATGGCATCCGTCAGCACGATGGGGCTGGTGGTGTAGGTCAACAGGCTGGTGCCCGCGATCAGGGCCATGACACGCACGGCCATCAGGATGGCATAGCGCAGGCCCTCGGCGTAGATGTTCAGCACCCAGAAGTGCACCAGCGGCTCCCCCTCGCCCGTGACAAAGAAAAGGTTGAGCACTGCCGTAAAGATGATGATGGGCAGGATCGGCTTCAGGCTCTTGGTGATGAGCTTGAAGGGAATTTTCGCCACGGCGTACATCGCCACGAGGAACAGGATGGACAGCGTCAGGCCCAGCGGGTTGGATGCCGCAAAGAGCAGGATAATGTAGACGATGGTCAGCACCAGCTTCATGCGGGGATCAAACTTGTGCACAAGGCTGTCGCCCGGGAAGTGCTGGCCGATGGTGATATCTCTCAGCATGTGGCAGCGCCCCCTTTCTGTGCATCGTCACGGGGCAACACAAGGCTCTCGCCCGCGTCCCGCCGCTTCTTGGCTTCCAAAATCATCTTGACAGCGTATGGCACGGTGTAAACGTCCGCCGGGACATCCACGCCCATTTCCCGCAGTTTGAGGAAAATTTTGGTCACCTGAGGTACGCTCAGCCCCAGCTTCAGCAGCTCGGGTGCCCGGGCAAACACATTTTCCACGGTGTCGTACATGGCGATCTTCTTGTTGCTCATCACCAGCACCCGGTTGGCATACTTGGCGATATCCTCCATGCTGTGGGAGACCAGCAGCACGGTGGTGCCAGTCTTTTTGTGGTACTCCTTGACCTCGGACAGGATCTCGTCCCGGCCCTCGGGGTCGAGACCGGCGGCGGGCTCGTCCAGCACGAGGATGCGGGGCTTCATGGCCATCACGCCCGCCACGGCCACACGGCGCTTCTGGCCGCCGGACAGCTCAAAGGGGCTGCGCTGCAGCAGCGTCTCGTCCAGCCCGACGAAGTCAGCAGCTTCGTGGACACGCTTGTCGATCTCGGCCTCATCCAGGCCCATATTCTTGGGGCCGAAGGCAATATCCTTATAACAAGTCTCCTCGAACAGCTGATACTCCGGGTACTGGAACACCAAGCCGGTAAGGAAACGGAATTCCCGGATTTTTTCCGGCTCGGCCCACAGGTCACGGCCATCGATGATGATATGGCCGCTGGTGGGCTTATTCAGGCCGTTCATGTGGGTGATGAGGGTGCTCTTGCCGGAACCGGTGGCACCGATAATGCCAACGAAATCGCCTTCTTCCACCTCAAAGCTCACGTCGTCCAGTGCGGTGACGGCGTTGGGCATCCCCGGGTTATAGACATAGCTCAGGTGATCCACTTTAATAATGCTTCCCATCTTCCGTCCCCTCCTTTACTTCAAAAGTTCGTACAGAGCCTGCGCGCACTCGCCGGTGTCGATGATGCCCTCAGGCATGGGGATGCCGACCTTGACCAGCTCATCCCGCAGCTCGGCAGCCTGCGGCACATCCAGCCGCAGGGCGCGCACCCGATCCGTCTGGCTGAACACCTCTTTCGGGGTACCCTCCATGACTACCTGACCCTTGCTCATCACAAGCACACGGTCAGCCTGCGCGGCTTCTTCCATATAGTGGGTGATGGACACCACGGTGATGCCCATGTTCTTGTTCAGATGATGGATGGTCTGCATGACCTGCTCCCGGCCCCGGGGGTCGAGCATGGCGGTGGCTTCGTCCAGGATCAGGCAGTCCGGCCGCATGGCCACGACGCCTGCAATGGCGACGCGCTGCTTCTGGCCGCCGGAAAGGTTGTGGG
>CALDLZ010000404.1 GCA_937915335.1 uncultured Faecalibacterium sp. | reverse complement strand
CGCATGTCCTCAATGTAGGCGACATATTCCGCAGGCGTTTTGTCCGGAATCGTTCCACCATTGAAGCAGAGCAGAACAGCGGAATTGTTGTGGTCTGCACTGCCCGAGAGCAGAGAGCAGAAAAAAGCGGCAAGCAGAAGGATGGGCGCAAGCAGAGCCGCCACGATCCAGCCCAGCTTCTTCCGTGCTTCATCATCTGAGAGAGCGGCAGCGGCGATCTTCGCCAGCATCGCGGCAGGGGCCGCCATTACCGCCAACCTGCCGTTCCAAAGAGTGCCTGCTTATACTCCGGGGCCTGCACCTGCAAGAGATACCGCTCGCTGCCGCACTTATAGAGGCAGGAGCCTTTTGCCGGATCTCGAATCAGAGCATACTCAGACTCCTCCAGCTGGAGGTTATCCATGTAGAATTTCTTGTCCACATTGCCGCCGTTAAACAGGAACTGGTGGACGGGGATGGAAAAGAGGGGGCGTGTCAGCTCCCGTATTCCCGGTTGGGTAAAGTCCTCCAAGTTCTGACTGGCGAGGAACAGGGCGGATTCCTTTTTGCGAGCCCTTTTGAGCGAATTACGGATATAGGTAATGACGGTGGGATTGGACAGCCACAGGTACAGCTCATCAATGGCCGCCACAGAATTGCCCAGTGTCAGAAGCTGATCTGACATATAGGACAGCAGGCTGAACAGCAGTGTGTTCCGCAAATTCTCCGCCATGTTATCCAATCCCTTGACGCAAGAGACAAGCATTCCTGTAATCCATAAATAGCGCCAATTGAAAAAAGGAGAACCTCGCGGTAAGCTTGAGGTGCATCTTGGAGGATGTAACAACCCAAACAAACCGGAGGTTCAAGATGGATTATACACAGAATGCAAAGATTGCGCAAGTCACAGAGAAAAGTTTGGTCATCGGCGTCGATGTCGGCAGTGGAACGCACTACGCCCGCGCTTTCAACTGGCGAGGGCAGGAGTTGAGCAAGAAGGCGTTCTCGTTTGGGAACGATCTGGGGGGTTATTTTGCCTTCACCAAGTGGCTGGACGGATATCGCCAAAGCATGGACGCTGAGAAGGTCATGGTCGGCTGCGAACCGACGGGACATTACTGGTTCAACTTTGCGCGGTATGTGAAGCAGAGCGGCATGACGCTGGTACTGGTGAATCCGTACCATGTGAAGCAGACAAAGGAGTTGGATGACAACAGTCCGACCAAGAACGATCGCAAAGACCCGAAGACCATCGCCAAGCTGGTGTCGGAGGGACGCTATACTTTCCCATATATGCCGGAAGGTATCTACGCGGAATTGCGGCAGGCGGTCTCAAGCCGGAATCGGATCGTCAAGGAACTGAATGGCTCAACAAACCGGATACAACGCTGGCTTCAGATATACTTCCCTGAGTTTCTCAAGGTCTACGGCAAGTTCTCAGCAGAGAGCTCTCTGCTGGTGTTGGAAACGGCACCGTACCCGGCGGATATCCTGGCTCTCGGCGTGGAGGGCGTCAACCAAATCTGGCGTGAGCACAAGCTCCGTGCGGTCGGCATGAAGAGGGCGAAGACCCTGGTAGAGGCCGCGCAGAAGAGCGTCGGGATGGATGGTGGTATCTGCGCAAGGCTGGACTTGCAGATGCTCTTGGAGGATTTCAGAAGAAAGCAGGAACACTTAAAACAAATCACAGAGGTTCTGGAAGCGGAAACGCTGAAAGTGCCGCACGTTGAGAAGCTGCTCGCCATCAAGGGAGTAGGTCTCATCACGGTAGCAGGTTTCCTCGCGGAGGTGGGCGACGTCGGACGTTTTGACTCGCCGAAGCAGATTCAGAAGCTGGCCGGGCTGGAACTCAAGGAGAACAGCTCTGGCAAGCACAAGGGCCAATCTTCCATCAGCAAGCGTGGACGGAAGAATCTGAGGAAGATCCTGTTCCAAGCAGCCTTGCCGTTGATACGGAGCAACGGTGAGTTCCGGGAGGTGTATCACTATTACACGACCCGGCAGAAGAATCCGCTCAAGGGTAGTCCTACAATCATCGAGCTCGAACTGGTTGTAACCTGTACTGCCACTACGGGCTTCCCAACAGAGATGGCGTATTTGATTTCATCGATTGACATTCCATTATTGTTTGCAGGACGATTCGAACAAACGACAACGCTTGCATAGCGTATTTGCTTTTGAATCTGCGGGTCAACATTGTAACGCCTATCAATGCTATCAAAGGGAGAACTTGCTGGAACCGAGTAGTCGCGGACTTTGTATTTTGTCCTGTCCAACAAGGAGCTTATCGTGGAGTAATCATCATTATTCCATCTGTGCGGTATAAATACATTGATCATTTATGCACCTCCAAATATTTTGTTCATTAGAATGAATTCATGGTTGACTGATGGATGGTTGGTTACATCCTTGGAGTGTTATGAGAATGAAAATCACTACATAAAGAACGAAAAAAGCATAAGGCAAAACTTTTTCTAACTTTGTGCCCTCAATATATTTTTTGCTTTTCTTTAGGGAATGCCATTCATCTGAAAAAGCAGAAACAGGCAAGCTCTGTTCTAATTTGTTGATGACCTCAAACTTTGCTCTATTCAGTTCTCTGAAATTTCTGATAAAGAAAATCCAAACGACGCAGACAATGATGCCGGACACGAGCAACGCAACGGTTTTTGCATCCCCAATAAAAGAAACAGCCGCAACGATTGCAAGATTCAGCGTAACAAAAAGATTGTTCATCGCATCTCTGCGTTGACTAACTGCATTTGCCATTTCAACGCAGGTCTGCCATTGCGTTAACAAGATTTCTTCGCTTTTATCCGTACCTATTTCAACTGATTGCTCTTTTTCATCCATCTGAATACCTCCCATTTATACTGGTTTATCCATTTCATAGATTTCTTTCAACGCTCTTCCTCTGCTTTAAGTTCCGCAATCCCCAGCCCGAAGTATTTCTCAAAGAACGCTTTCAGCTTTTCAATGATGCCCTGCTTCTTCTTGGCTCTGCCGCCACCGCCGAAGCGTGATACAGGGGGCATAAGCTTATCAATCTCTGTTCCTGTGGTTTTCAATGCCCCATCACGGAACGCATTGGCAACGAATTTGCGTGTTTCCTCTTTTTTAAGCTTTTCGGTCATGATGATTTCGGTCAGGTCGTTTTCCTCCTGCTCCAGAACAAATCTACGCCAATCGTCAGTAACCTGCGTATCAACGTTGACCTGACTGATGAATGCTTCGATAAGCTCTTTCTTGCTGCGGAGTTGCATACTTGCGTCAACTGCCTTGCGGATGGAAGCAAGGATTTCCTTATCCTCGCAGTTCCCGTCATGGTATTTCTCAACCAACATCAGTATGTAGTCGATATTGATTTCAACCTGCTTGATAAGCTCGATTTCAAATTCAATATCGTCCGTAATATCTTCCTTTTCTGCATCGCCCTTTTTACGGTACTTATCGTAGAGGTCAAGATAAATGCTCTGATAATTCTGTAAATCCCTTGCGGCGATACTATCCATTTCCTCAAACTGGTCAAAGGACGAGAGAATATTTCTCATGCTGAGGATAGTGCCAAACAATCTGATGAAATCTTTCTCTGCCTGTTCTCCGACAATTTGAGTATTGAGAGGATATTCAGCTTCCAGTTTTTCAAGCAAATCCACATAGCCGGGATGATACTTGCCGTCATTATCTTCGTAACCGTTCCAGTAATCATTGAAGCTCTTTAGGAGCACAATGCCGCTTGCGTTCTTATCACCAAAGAGGGCGATTGCATCGTCTGTGGCTTTCTGCAAATCACGGAAGCAGACAATGTTTCCGTAAGTCTTGACAGAGTTCAGAATACGGTTGGTTCTGGAATAGGCTTGTATCAGCCCATGCATTTTCAGATTTTTGTCCACCCACAAGGTGTTGAGCGTTGTAGCATCGAAGCCTGTGAGGAACATATTCACAACAATCAGCAAATCCACTTCACGGTTCTTCACTCGCATAGACAAATCCTTGTAGTAGTTCTGGAACTTATCAGAGGAAGTATCAAAGTTCGTGTTGAACACAGCATTGTAATCCTGGATTGCGCTCTCAAGGAAGTCACGAGAAGTCTGGTCAAGGGCATCGGTGTCAAAGCCTTCTTCTTGCAGAACATCTTCGGGGTCTTCCTCGTTTGCGGCGTAGCTGAAAATCGTGGCAATCGTAAATTGACGGTGGCTCTCCGCAAGCTGTCTCTGAAACTCTTTATAATACTTCATTGCCATAGGAATGGAGCTGACAGCGAACATGGCATTAAAGCCCGCCATACGCTTGCCCTTTAAGGAATAGAAGCTGTTGTGTTTGGTTTTCTGGTCAAAGTGCTCCAGCGTGTATTTGACGATTTCCCGAATACGCTCTGGCGCACCCATTGCCCGTTCGATGTCAATTGCTGAAACATTCTTGTCCTTGATGTTTTCTTTTTCCTTGACCGTATTCACATAGTCAATGCGGAATGGCAGCACATTGCCGTCATTGATTGCATCCACGATGGTGTAGGTGTGGAGCTGATCGCCAAAAGTCTGCGGCGTAGTCAGCAGCTCCATGTGCTTGCCTTTTCCTGCATTGGCGGCAAAAATCGGCGTGCCGGTAAAACCGAACAGGTGATAATTCTTGAACGCCTTGATAATCTTGGCGTGCATATCGCCAAATTGACTGCGGTGGCACTCGTCAAAGATGATAACGCAATGCTTGTTGAACACCTCATGTCCTT
>CALDLZ010000403.1 GCA_937915335.1 uncultured Faecalibacterium sp. | reverse complement strand
GAGGCAGCTCATCGATACTGGTTTTACGGATGAACCTGCCCACCTTGGTAATGCGGGGGTCGTCCTCCATCTTGAACATCAGGCCGTTCATCTCATTACGGGCCATCAACTCTTTTTTGCGCTCTTCGGCATCAATGTACATGCTGCGCAGCTTATGAATATAGAACACACGGCCGTTCCGGCCCACCCGGCGCTGCTTGAAGATCAAAGGGCCGGGGCTTTCCAGCTTCAGGGGAATCGCCACAATGGCAATGATGGGGATGCTGATGATGCAGCCGACCAGACCTCCTGCCAGATCCAGCGCGCGCTTGAGGATCTGATCCCGCAGCTTCAGCTCCACAGTGCCAAGGGTCACAACATTGCCGCCCGCACAGCGGCTCAGGTTGCGGCTGATGCGTACGGAGCTTGTCTCGTCGCAGCAAGCTTTTTCGATGCGGTCCAGCAGGGGAATGCGCAGATGCACGGTCAGGCCCATGCTCTCCATCTCTTCCACATAGGGCAGAAGTCCCTCTTCCCGCTCCAGAGGAACATCCACATAAACCTCATCCAGAGCGGCCTGCCGGATCCAATCCATAAAGGTATCATAATTGGCTTTGACCGGGATGCCCTCGATCTCGCCAGTGACCTGCTCCGTAGCAGCCTCCAGAATGGCGATGCCGGTGACCCGCTTCGACCAGTCCTTCTGAATATCTTGGATGATCTTCTCCGCGCCATCCCGGAGCGTTACTACACCCACAAGGCTTTGCAGGCCGCTGTGGGGGGCGTTTGTCAAAGAGTGCTTCAGCAGCAGGTGTGCCCCTGTCATCAGGAACATGTTGATGATGGGGACAATCACCAGAAAATACCGGGAACTCAGCATATTGGCCTTTGTCAGCGCCAACCCTGCCGCATTGACAAGCGCCAAAAGGATATTGAACCGGAAGGAGATGTCAACCTCCTTCGTCCGGGAGCGCGTCACGATATTCTCGCTCTGGTCAAAAGTAAAAAAGGTCAGCAGATAGGCCACAAACAGCAGCAGGAACGCTTCCACCATCTCATTGGTAGAGACTGTGGGCATTTTTCCGAGAAGCTGATCCGTCAAAAGCCAGCCCAGCCCGATGCTGAGGGCCAACGAC
>CALDLZ010000402.1 GCA_937915335.1 uncultured Faecalibacterium sp. | reverse complement strand
TCGTTCCGGGAAATTATTCAGAGAATTATCCAGACGGATGATGCAGCCAAGAGGGTCTTTGCCCAGTGCCACCGGATATTTCCGCTGGCCTTTCAGAAGAGCCTGATATTCGCTGTGGTAGGTGTCAAAGCGCAGGGACAGTTCAAAGCCCCGATAGCTACCGATCACTTTTTCTTCACTGTTGGGCAGTTCGGAGCAAGCGAGAAGAAGCCGTTCGCCAGCAGTCTTTTTCTCATCGTAGGCCACGCCCTTGATGGTCATGCCGCAGAAGCCCTCTTTCTCCTGCGGATGGGCGGCGGCAAGTTCGGCATCCGATTTTACTCCGGCAAGATAGGCGTTCGTTTCCTGAATGTCAGCCGGGAATTTTGTGAGCAGCTTATCCTCCAGACGGAACTTCTGGCTCTGATGGTCGGCTTTCAGAACCTTGAGTTTTGCGACCTGCACATCCAAATCCATCTTCTCCTTGATGAGCGGATTTCCAGCGCACAATGCCTTGATCTCCGCATAGGACAACGCCTGTTCGTCCACGTCATCGCAGGAGCGCACCGGGGATTTTGAAGTCATAATTTGCGAGATAAATCGTTGTTTATGGTGTCCTCATCGTCCGGGTGAAGCCGGAGCAGCAGTTCGACCTCCAACGCCTGATAAAAATAATCTTCGAGCTGTTCCCGAATGTTCCCTGAATGGATAGGATCAGGTTTATTCCTCTCTGTTTTATTCTTATCAGTCTTATTACATTGCGGTTTTGGCTGCTCCTGAACTGCATTTTGGACAGCACCAGAATTGCTGTTTGCGCAATTCAGTGGGTGCATTTTTGACACCTCTGTGGAAAAGTTCTTGACGAAGATCAAGCTGGGTCTGCCCAGTCCGCGCCGCTTGCGCTCGATTAGGTCGGCCTGTTCCAGTTCCCGGAACAATTTGACCGCCTTGTGTTCGGCGCAGCAGAGGGATTCCTGTACCTCCCGGACAGTGTATATGATATACACGCGCCCCTGCTCATCCAGCCAATTGTTCTTTACAGACAGGCTCATGCGGTCGAGCAGGATGCCATACAGCGTCCGGGCATCGGTGGAGAGCTGCCGGAAACGGCTGTCCTGAAAGAGTGCTTTCGGGATGCGGAAGTAGGAAAACAGTTCACCCGACTGGCCGTAGAAGTAGTCGAGCATCATTTGGTGTGACCTCGGATTTTCAACTGTGTGTGTGCGTTCATGTGCAAAACCTCCTTCCCGATTTTTAGCAAAAGAAAAAGCACATCTTCAATTTGAAAGTTGAAAATGTGCTATGTAAAATCGCCTATTGCGTCCGTGCCAGATTGGGTGTATCCTTATAAAAACGGTTTACACTTCTGTCTTTTTTTAGCCATGGGTCGGGCAAAAATGGTAACAGTAAGTGTCAGGTTTCGTACCCAAAAATTCTTGGGTACGATT
>CALDLZ010000401.1 GCA_937915335.1 uncultured Faecalibacterium sp. | reverse complement strand
CCGCCCAATCGTCAAAGTGGGTCAGTCCCATCTTCTGCAGGGTATCATACTGGAGATACCGCATAATGGTGTACAGTTCCACCATCGAGTTGCTGACCGGGGTTCCAGTTGCAAAGGTCACACCCTTGCCGCCTGTCAGTTCGTCCAGATACTGACACTTTGCAAACATATCGCTGGACTTCTGTGCATCGGTCTGGGCGATACCTGCGATATTTCGCATTTTTGTGTAGAGGAACATATTTTTATAGAAATGCGACTCGTCCACAAACAGGCGGTCAACCCCCAGTTCCTCAAATGTGACCACATCATCCTTTCTCGTCTGGTCGTTCAGCTTTTGCAGCTTTGCTTCCAGCGTTTTCTTTGTTTTTTCCATCTGCTTGACCGTAAAACTGCGGCTGTTCTCACTCCGGGCATCGGCCAGAGCCAGCGTAATGTCGTCGATCTGACGCTCGATAATAGCTTTCTGCCGTTCCGGGGAAAGCGGCACTCGCTCAAACTGCGAATGACCGATCACGATAGCATCGTAATCGCCGGTTGCGATCCGGGAGCAGAACTGTTTTCGATTGCTGGGTTCAAAATCCTTCTTCGTTGCCACCAACACATTGGCATTGGGATAGAGCCGCAGGAAATCTGCGCCCCACTGCTCTGTGAGATGGTTCGGCACCACATAGAGGTTTTTCTGCGATAAGCCCAGCCTGCGGCTCTCCATGCCGGCAGCAATCATCTGGAAGGTCTTGCCTGCGCCCACGCAATGTGCCAGCAGCGTATTGTTGCCGTACAAAATGTGCGCTACCGCATTTTTCTGGTGCGGCATCAGAGAGATTTCCGGGGTCATGCCCTCAAAACGGATATGACTGCCATCGTACTCACGGGGCCGAATCGCATTGAAAATCCGATTATAGGTCGCACACAAATCCTCGCGGCGATCTAAATCTTTGAAAATCCACTGCTTAAACGCTTCTCGAATGGATTCCTGCGCCTGCTGTGCAAGCATGGTTTCCTGTTTGTTCAGCACACGATGGTCGCCATCCGCATCGTGAATCGTATCGTAGATTTTGGTATCCCGGAGGTTCAGCGCATCTTCCAACAGCTTATACGCATTGACCCGCATCGTTCCGTAGGTATTGGTAACAAGCGGATTGCCGCGATCCATCGACTTGCCCGAAATATTCCATGCGCCGGAGATTTCGGAATAGGTTGCCTTAATGTCAATCCCAGCATAGTAGTTCGGTGTTTTGAACACTTTTTTCATAAACTGCGTGATGTACTCCGGCTTTACCCAGTTTGCACCAAGCCGCACTTCGATTTCCGAAGCATCCAGATCCTTGGGCTGTACCCGTTTCAGGTAGTCCACGTTGATCTGATACTCTGCATGGTTTGCCGCAAAGGTTTCTGCTGTGGCCAGTTTTTCACGAACATTGCCGGACAGGTATTCATCCGAGGTTTCCCACTGCTGTGTCACAGGGTTTCGGAAAATCGCACCTGCCAGTTCATCCGTGATTTCCTGTTCCGGTTTGCCGCAGAGCTGCATCATAAACGGCACATCCACCTTTGCTTTTTCTCCAATGGAAAGCGCCAGAGCTTCGCTTGGCGTATCCACTGAGGTAACAGGCTCTGGCTTACGGATGGTACGTTTTGTGAAAATATCGGCAAGCCGTTTGAGCTTCTTCTCCTCATCCAGAATTTCCAGTGATGCCAGCAGACAATAGCTGCTGTCCTGTCGGAATGCCCGCTTGTTGGCCGTGCTGTTGATAAGGCCATACTGCGCCTTAAATGCGGTGTACTGTTGTTTCAGTTCATTCTGCAAAAGCTGTACTTCCGCATCTGAGCCATCATGCAGCTGACAATCCAACAGTTTCCGGGTGGTTTCTCGCAGAGCGATCATGCCCAGCACTCGCTCTGCAGTTACGGCAGGCAGTTCCACCTTATTCATAAAGGAATTTTCACGGTAGTAAATCTGCCCATCCACGTTCGTGAAGCTGAAATTCTTCACACTTGGGTCTGCTGGAATGGGTTCTTCCTGCACATCCAGTTCATCGTCGGAGATTTCCGGCTCCGTGATGGTGGCATGGATGTTGCCGACCGCCTCTTTTAACTGCTTGGCAAGGTCTGCGCCTTCGATGGGCTTGACCGTAGTTTCCTGCTTGCCGTACTGGGTGCTTTCCGTGGTGATCTCGCCCAGCACCATTTCAGGATGCTGCGCAAAATACTGGTTAATGGAGTAGCCCTCCGGTGTTTCGCCAAGGTCTACCCAGTCTGCCCGCTCTACCGCTGCACGGTCACGCTTTTGCAGGAACAGAATGTCAGCAACCACGCCCGTGTTGGCATTGCGCTGAAACGCATTATTCGGCAGACGAACCGC
>CALDLZ010000400.1 GCA_937915335.1 uncultured Faecalibacterium sp. | reverse complement strand
AATGGCTGGGGTATCTGCTTGGCCCCGCCGGTGCGCTGCTGCTCAACGCCGTGCTTGCTACTTACCTGAATGTCTATTACACAGATGTCCTGAAGCTGACCCATATCTGGGGCGGCTCATTTCTGGTGATATTCCCTATTATCTCGAAAATCATTGATGCCATCACCAACGTGGTCATGGGCTACATCATCGACCGTACCCGTACCTCTGAGGGAAAAGCAAGACCCTGGCTTCTACTGTCCGCACCGCTGCTGGCCATTACCGGCGTCCTGCTGTTCACCGTTCCGGATGCTTCTGAAACGGTTCAGGTCATCTGGGTCATGGTCAGCTACAACCTGTTCTATTCCTTTGCTTACACCATCTTCAACATGAGTCATAGCTTGATGGTTCCTTTGTCTACCCGGAACACCACGGACCGAGGCAGTCTCTCTGTGTTCAACCAGATCGCTGGTATCATGATGAGCGGAATTTTGGTGGCACTCATTTTTCCTATGGTCATCATGCCCGCTTTGGGCGTTGCCAAGGATAAGTGGATTGCCCTCATGAGCTGCCTGTCGATCTTTGTACTGCCGCTAACCATGGTGGAGTACTACTTTACCAAGGAACGGGTTACCCTAGAGACACATGGAGTTCAGGAGGAAAGTGTCCCCTTCCTGAAGCAGGTAAAAACCATTTTTAGTGACAAGTACATAATCCTCATTTATGCGTATTTCCTGATTTATACCGTGGGCAGCTCCGTCAAGAATATCGCCCTGCCGTACTTCTGCAACTATGTACTGGGTACTTATAACGATGGTATTACCCAGACCCTGATCTCCGTCATCGGCGGCATTCCCATGGGTATCGGTATTTTCGCCGTGTGGCCGCTTGCCAAGAAATTTGGCAAGCGCAATGTGACCCTGGGTGGTTTTATCCTTTACGCCATCGGGGGCGCGATTTGCTGGATGTTCCCCACCAACATGGTGATGATGCTCATCGGTCAGTTTATCAAGAATATTGGTGGCCTGCCCTGTGCCTATGTATTTGCTGCCCTGTTTGCCGATGTGCTGGATCACATGGAATGGAAGAACGGCACCCGCTGCGACGGTATTGCTATGTCTGTCAACAACATCATTGCGGTATCCATGATGGGCATCTGCATAGGTATTTTCAACGGGCTGCTGTCCGGAGCCGGATATGTGGAGCCCGAGTTGATCAACGGTGTCACCGTGGCTGTCCAGCAGAGTGAAGCGGTGAAGAATGTGATCACCTTCAGCTTCGTTGGTTTGGAGGTGTTCACTGGTATCGCCCTAGCGGTGCTGCTAATCTTCCTGGATATTGAGAAAGATATTCAAAGGAAGCAAGAGTTAATAAAATTACGGCGCAATAATACTGTATAACCGGAATGCAGCTATTGAAATAATTGATCGAATCAGGATTATCATTTAATACAAGGAGCAGATTGGTGTGCTGAATTATAGAAATGTAGACGAATTTATTGCACGAAGCAAGGTTAAAAAGGATCTGGCCTACGCCCCGTCCTATCACTTCACACCGCCTACTGGGTGGATGAACGATCCAAACGGACTATGCCAGTTTAAGGGCACCTACCATTTGTTTTACCAATATAACCCTTTTAAGACAAAATTTGGAATTATTTGTTGGGGGCACGCCACAAGTGATGACTTGATTCATTGGAAAGATGAAAAAGTTGCAATCAAGCCTCAATTTCCGAAAGAAATTATAGGTGTATGGAGTGGCAGTGCACTTGTTTGCAACGGAGAAATGCATCTGTTCTATACATCAAACAGCCTTATCCAACAGCAAAGTGGTGCCACTTATGACGAGGAAAAAGGCGTAGCTATAAAATGGAAAGAGAATCCTATCATTAAGAGAAAACATTTGCTTGTGCCGGGCGAGAAAAAGGACTTTAGAGACCCTAAAATTATGCCTGTTGAGGATGGCTTCTGGATGGTAGTAGGTGGAAAGCAAGGCGGAACAGGTGTAATGTATTATTATAAATCCTCAAACCTAAAAGATTGGGTTTATTGTGGATATGTTCCGTATCCAGAATTTGCTGGTGCATTAGAGTGTCCGGATATATTTGAGCTTGATGGAAAAATCGTATGCTGTGCCAGCAGACCAGGAAATGTGAAATACTATGTATATGAGGACATCCCCATTCATGGCGGGAAATTGTTATATACTGGGAAATTGGATTACGGGGATTACTTCTATGCACCCCAAACATTTCGGGCAGAAGATGGTCGAAGAATTCTGATATCCTGGGCGAATAAATGGAATGTCCCTTGTGGAACAGCATCACACGGCTGGGCTGGGACAATGACGGTACCTCGTGAACTGCGGTTGACAAAAAATAACGAATTAGTAATCAAACCAGTAAAAGAAGTTGACGATTTTCTTGCCAATCATAGCACGAACAAGTCCAAAAAGACAACGATTTGTTTGGATTTTTCAGAGAGCGTATGTTATCAGCTGACACTTTTGAAGGACAAAATTACTGAAAAGGGAATCGTGCTGATTGTATCCAGAAATGGGGATACTGTTGAAATTTACAAGAAAACGGAACATGAATTGAAAGTCCTTGCGTCGTTTTCTACTATGCAAAGAGAAATATATTGTGATATCTATGTGGATTCGTATATTGCGGAATTGTATTTTGACAAGCATCGAATTGCAATTACCGAAGTTAACTATTATGAGAACGAAATCGAACCGTTGGATATCCAAAGACAGATTTGTAACGGAGAGCAGCTATAGAAAGATAGAGGGATTAACATGAAAGTAATTCGTCTGCGAACAGAATTTCTGACCGAACCCATTGGCATTGATATTTCCGAGCCCCGTCTGTTCTGGAACTGTGAGGGCGGCAAAAAGCAGACGGCCTATCAGATCATTGCCGAAAATGATGCCGGGTCAATCCTTTGGGT
>CALDLZ010000399.1 GCA_937915335.1 uncultured Faecalibacterium sp. | reverse complement strand
TGGTGCTCGCCCTCAATGGCAAGACGGTGGCTGCTGCCGTGCAGATGGCCGTAGAAGCAGCGGGTGATGCCGTATTCCTTCAGTGTCGCCACGATCTCGGGAGCACTGGTACCGGTGTAGACCGGCGGATAATGCAGGAACACCAGCTTTTCCAGCCCCGGCTCGGCGGCATCCAGGCTCATTTTCAGCCGCCCGATCTCGCGGTTCATCACCTTTTCATCGTGGGGTTCCCCCACATCGAACAGCCAGCCCCGGGTGCCACACAGTGCGTAACCCTCCACGGAGTAGGAGTTGTTGTGCAGGATGTGTAGGGTATCAAAGCCCTCTGCCTTGAGGTAGGCGTTCATTTTGTTGGCCGTGGTCCACCAGTAATCGTGGTTTCCCTTCATAATGAGCTTCTGGCCGGGAAGCTCCTGCAAAAACGCAAAATCCTTGCGGGTATCGGTCAGGCGCATGGCCCAGCTGATGTCCCCCGCCAGTACGATGGTATCCTCGGGGTTGATCAACTTGCGCCAGTTGCGCTCCAGCCGTTTCACATAGCCGTTCCACCCGGGAAAAACGTCCATTGGTTTGGAACCGCCCAGTGAAAGATGGGTATCGCCAAGCACATAAAGTGCCATTCTTGTTACTCCTGTTCTAAGTCCGGCAGGACAAGATTTATTCCTGATAGCTCAGGGCCACCTGGGCGATCTGCTCCGGATCGATGACGGTGTTGAACCGCTCGGCCTTCTGCCGCAAGGCGGCCAGGCTGGCAGGGGCGGGGCGGCCCGTGGCCGCTTCCAGCTCCTGCATGGCCTCAAAGTCATTCTTCGGGGCGGCATGGCCCAGAGCCTCCAGCACGCTGCGGGGGAACTTATAGGGAGAAGCCGTGGACAACACCACCATAGGCACGCCCTCACGCTTATGCTGGCCCGCCACATGGAAGGCCACGGCGGTATGGGTATCGCAGAGATAGCCGTCCTGCTCATAGCGGGCACGGATCTCTCCCGCCACCTCTTCCTCGCTGCTCCAGCCGCAGCCAAAGCTCTCCTGAATGGTCTTGAGCGTCTCGGGCCGGACAGTATAGCTGCCGGTCTCGGACAGACTCTTCATCAGGCCCGCCACCTCGGCATCACTGCCGGTGACATGGTAGAGCAGACGCTCGAGGTTGGAGGACACCAGAATGTCCATGCTTGGAGAAGTGGTCTTGAAAAATTCCCGCTTGGCCGTATAAGTACCGGTGGTGAGGAAGTCGGTCAGGACGTTATTTTCATTGGACGCGCAGATCAGTCTGCCCACCGGCAGGCCCATCCGCTTTGCGTAATAGCCAGCCAGAATATCGCCAAAATTGCCGGTCGGAACGCAGAAATCCACCTTATCGCCAAAGCTTGCCTTCCCTGCCTTGAGCAGCTGGGCGTAGGCGGCGAAATAGTAGACGATTTGCGGCACCAGGCGGCCCCAGTTGATGGAGTTGGCACTGGACAGGCGGATGTTCCGCTTTGCCAGCTCAGCGGCTATGGCCGGGTCACCAAAGACCTTTTTCACGCCGGTCTGGGCATCATCGAAGTTGCCGCGCACAGCGTAGACAGCCACGTTCCCGCCTTCCTGGGTCGCCATCTGTAAACGCTGGATCTCACTGGTGCCGCCCGTGGGGAAGAACACCGCGATCTCCACGCCCGGGATATCATGGTAGCCATCCAGCGCGGCCTTGCCGGTATCGCCGCTGGTCGCCACCAGAATGAGCGTTTTCTCGGTGCGGTTCAGGTTCTTCTTGGCTTCCACCAGCAGCTTCGGCATCAACTGCAGAGCGTAATCCTTAAAGGCGCAGGTCGGGCCGTGCCACAGCTCCAGGGAGTATACCTCGTCCGACACGGGAGCCAAATAGCCCGCCTTTCCGCCAAAGGCTGCGCCGTAGGTTTCCTTCGTCGCAGCCGCAAGAAACTCCTGCGAATAATCGGTCAGGTACTGACCCACGATGGCAGCGGCCATCTCGTGGTAATCCAGTGCGCAAATCGCCTTGACATCCACCTGCGGGAAGCTCTGCGGAACAAACAGACCACCCTCATCCGACAGGCCCTGTGCAATGGCCTGAGAGGCGCTTACCACACGGTTATGATCTCTCGTGCTGAAAAACTGCATTGTCGTCGCTCCTTTTTGCCAGAGGGGCCCACAATGACCCCATGTTTG
The DNA here is from genome assembly GCA_937915335.1 of uncultured Faecalibacterium sp. Taxonomy (GTDB): domain Bacteria; phylum Bacillota; class Clostridia; order Oscillospirales; family Ruminococcaceae; genus Faecalibacterium. The sequence continues at coordinate 7,085 of CALDLZ010000399.1, read as the reverse complement.
CGGCAGCGGCAAAAGCCGTTTTCTGCCTTTTCCCACCGATGCACCCCGCTTTACGCGGTAAATGCACCCTTTATAATATGTACCATCCAGCGCCCGCTGTCAAGAGGGGTCACCTCGGCAACGTCAAAACGGACAGGCTCATCGCTCTGCCCGGTGTGCTGGAGATAATATTTCGCAGTGCGGATCAGCTTGCGCTGTTTTGCCGGTGTCACGGCGGCGGCCGGCGCGGCCAGCGGGTCAGGACCTCGGGTCTTGACCTCGCAGAGCACCAGCGTCCCGTCCGGCTCCCGCAGGATGAGGTCGATCTCCCCCATCCGGGTGCGGTAATTGTGGGTCACCAGCTCACAACCCTGCTTCTGGTAATAGCGCGCGGCCACTGCCTCGCCGGTGCGGCCGGTCTCGGCCCGATCCATCACTGGCCCTCCGGCCAGTAGCCCTGCTTTTTCAGGAAGCTGCGGCGGTAGAAGGGCTGGATGCCATACTGCTCGATGAGTTCGTAGTGAAGTTTGGTCGGGTAGCCCTTGTGCTTTGCCAGCTGATACTGCGGGTACTGCCGATCCAGCTCCATCATATAGCGGTCACGGCTGACCTTAGCCAGAATCGATGCCGCGCCAATGCTGGCGCTGGTGGCATCGCCCTTGACCACAGGTTGGGCGGGAATTTCCAGATCTCCCGGTACACGGTTGCCATCCACCAGCACGAGATTGGGCACGATGTCAAGCCCCTCTGCGGCCTGCTTCATACCGCTCATGGTAGCGTTCAGGATGTTGTCCCGGTCGATGATCTCCGGTCCCACAAAGATGATTTGATAAGCCAGCGCCTTTTCTTTGATCTCGTCAAAAAGGGCTTCCCGCTTTTTCTCGGTCAGCTTCTTGGAGTCATTGATGCCGTACACCGGGTTTTCAGGGTCGAGGATGCAGGCCGCCACACAGACAGGACCGCACAGCGGACCCCGTCCTGCCTCGTCCACACCGGCAAAAAAGCCGTACTGGGCGCGGATGGCGGCATCATACTCATACAGAGGGGCAGAGATTTCCTCGTCAGAACGCCGTTTCATTCGTCGTCCTCCTCGGCAAAATCCGCCAGATCATCCCGCTGGGGCGGGCGCTCCAGAGAGATGCGGCCCCATTTGCAGGCGCGGAACTCGTCCACCAACATAATAGCACAGCGCTCGGTGTTCACCTCGCCGCCCCGCACCAGCAGACCGCGCTTCCGGCCGATGGCTTCCATCAACTCGTAGGGCGGCAGGGCCAGCGTCTCGGCATCCAACTTGTAGCGCTGGGCCACCAGGTCGGGGTAGTTGCGGCGCACCTCGTCCAGCAGGTTCATGGCCAGCTCCTCCACATCGAGGATGTCATCCTTAATGGAGCCGATGAAGGCCAGATTGGAGGCGATAGTCTTGGAATCAAACTTCTTCCAGAGCACGCCGGGCATATCCAGCAGGTCGAACTTTTCGGTGCTGACCCACTGCTTGCCCTTGGTCACACCGGGGCGGTCCGCCGCCTTGGCACGGGCAGAGCCCGCAAAGGTATTGATAAAGGTAGATTTGCCCACGTTGGGGATGCCGCAGAGCATCACCTGGGTCTTGGCACCACTCATACCGCGGTTCTGGCGGCGTTCCAGCAGGCCAGCCAGCTCCTTTTCAATGGCGGCCTGCACCGCCTTGGCCCCACCCTTCTGCTTGGCGCTGATAGCCACACAGCCGGCATCTGCCGCACGGAAGTATTTGATCCATTCCTCGGTCACGGCAGGGTCGGCCAGATCGGCCTTATTCAGCACATAGAGCTTGGGCTTGCGGGCCGTGATGCGCTCGACCTCGGGGTTCAGGCTGGAAAGCGGGATGCGGGCATCCAGCAGCACCAGACTTGCGTCCACATGCTGGATCTCCGTCTCCATCATCCGCAGGGTCTTGGTCATGTGGCCGGGGAACCACTGGATATTATATTGGTTTGCAAACCGGGTATCGTTGTTCATTTTACCACCCCAAAATCCGAAAAAGGCAAAAAGCAGAGCAGCACTTTGCCCAGAATATCGCGTTCATCAATGCAGCCCACATAGGAAGAGCGGCTGTCCAGCGAGTTATTGCGGTTGTCACCCATCACAAAGACCGTACCCTCCGGCACGGTGTACGGGAACTCCACATCGTAGCCGAGATACGTCGGCTCGGCGATATAATCCTCCTGCAGCACTTCCCCGTTCACGGAGACAGTGCCCGTCTCATAGTCGATGTTGACCGTATCGCCGCCCTTGGCGATGACCCGCTTCACCAGCGGCTTACCATAGGCCGTGTAGCTGTCCACGATGACCACGTCACCCCGCTGGGGCTCATAGCCCGCACCCCAGACAATCAGCTTGTCGCCGTTCTGCAGGGTGGGCACCATGGATTCACCGTCCACCTGAATGATCCGGAAAAAGAGCGAGAACACCAGCACCAGCACCAGTGCGGCCGAGATCAGCGCCTCGTACCATTCAAACACATTCTGGCCGCGCGCGGTTTCCTGCGCCGAAGCATGTTTTTCCATTTCCCGATGCACCTCACAATCTCATCTGGCCCGGAATAAAGAAAAAAGGGACAACAAGTGTCCCTTTTCTCCCGGTTTTACGCGGGGATCATCAAATATCGCTCTTGACCTTAGCAGCCTTACCGGTACGGCCACGCAGATAGAACAGCTTAGCGCGGCGAACCTTGCCCTTGCGGACAACGGTGACCTTCTCAACGAAGGGGCTGTTGATGGGGAAGACACGCTCAATGCCAACGCCATAGGAAACGCGGCGAACGGTAAAGGTCTCTGCAACGCCGCCGTGCTTCTTAGCAATGACGGTGCCCTCGAAAGCCTGGATACGCTCACGCTCGCCTTCCTTGATACGAACATCAACGCGGACGGTGTCGCCAACGTTGAACTGGGGCTTCTCAGCCTTGATGCTGCCTTCAGAAATAATCTTCAGTGCGTCCATTTTTGAATCCTCCATTTGTTTTTAGACGTTCATACACGGCACTTTGCCGTCAGAGGACCGCCCGTTTAATGAGTTTGTCATTAACCCCGCTGTGGTCTCAGCGGACACTAACGCCCTAATAGGATAGCACAAACCGCCCGTAAAAGCAAGCGATTTGCCCAAAATAATCCCAAAAATTTTCTGTTCTGCCCAAAAAGCATTCTTTGCCAGCGGCTCAGGCAAACAGCTGCTTGTCCTCAGTCAGGAACTTCTTGCGCAGGATGCCCGCATTGACGGCAGGCAGACCGAATTTTGCTTCCAGAAAGCCGGTGAGCAGCGAGGGGTTCAGGTTGAGCTGCTGGGAAGCGGGCAGGCAGAGAAAAATGCGGACATTCTCCCCTTCCACAGTGTAGTCCACCTGCGGGATGTGCTCCTTGAGTTCGATGATCTTGTTGCCCTTTTTGCCGTGCTTCTCCACGGGGGCACTGTCCAGCGCGTTGTACTGATCCAGCACAGCCGCCGCTGCCGCCGGGTAGGTGATCTCATAGCAGGCGTAGGCGATGAGGTCAGCCTTCATCTGCACCGGCCCCACATGGGTGATATGGATGCCCGCCGGCATAATGGCGTTCAGCGCGGTCTGCCACTGGGCGAAATCAGGGTTCTCGGCTTCGGTCTTGACATCCACGCACTCGCACTCACTCTCCTGCCCCAGTGAAAGCGGGCATGCAAAAGTCATGTAGATGTGAGGATTGAAGCCCAGAGTATGCCACACCGGCAGGCCGCTGCGCTTGAGGATCCGCTGCATCACCCGCTGCAGATCCAGCAGGGAGATGTAGGAGGCCTCATTCTTTTTCTCAAACGAGATTCTGACTGTAATCAAAGCAGGGACCTCCTAACAGTTTATTGGCACCGCAGCCGTGGCAGGCACGGTTGCAGGGCTGGGTGGTCTGGGCGGCGAGGGCTTTGTTGTACTCCCGCACCAGATACTCGTGGGTCACACCATAGTCCATGTGGCTCCACGGGGTCACCTCGTCCAGCCCGATGGGGCGCTGGCAGTAGAACTTGGGGTCAACGCCCATGTCCTCGAACACCTGCATCCAGGTATCGTACTTGAAGCATTCCTCCCAGCCGTCGAAGTAGCAGCCCCGCTTGTAAGCTTCCAGAATGACGGGAGCCAGACGGCGGTCACCCTTGGCAAACACACCCTCCAAAAAGCTGGTGGTGCTGTCGTGGTAATTCACCTTGATCTTCCGGCTGTGGACACTTTCCAGCAGGTGCTTCTGCTTGGCCCGCAGCATCTCCTCGGTGTCCATGGGCACGAACTGGAAAGGCGTGTGGGGCTTGGGCACGAAGCAGGCACAGCTGATGGTCACCTGCACGCCCTTGCCCTTGCCGCGCTTCGGGTTAGCATAGTAGAGGTCTACCACCTTCTGGGCGGTCTCAGCGATGCCCTCAATGTCCTCCATGGTCTCGGTGGGCAGGCCCATCATAAAGTAGAGCTTGACCGAGGTATAGCCGCCCCGGAACGCGATGTTGCAGGTCTTTTCGATCTCATCCCAGGTGACGTTCTTATTGATGACATTGCGCAGACGCTGGGTGCCGGCCTCGGCCGCAAAGGTCAGGCCGCTCTTGCGTACCTTGGTGGTCTTTTCGATGAGACTTTCCGAGAAGTTGTCCACACGCAGGGAGGGCAGCGACAGGCTGACGTGTTCCTTGGGTGCCCACTCGTTCAGATCGTCCAGCAGCTCTTCCAGCTGGCCATGGTCGGAGGTGGACAGACTGGACAGGCTCAGTTCCTCGTAGCCGGTGTTGGCGCAGAGATCCTGCGCCGCCCGGTTCAGCAGGCTGGCATCCCGCTGGCGCATGGGACGGTAGAGGAAGCCTGCCTGGCAGAAGCGGCAGCCGCGCACACAGCCGCGCAGTACCTCAATGCTGGCGCGGTCCTGAATCGCACCCACCATGGGCACGACAAAGTTCGTCGGCGGGGCGAACTCGTTCAAGTCCTTGATGATGGCCTTGGTGATGACTGCCGGGGCCTCGGGCTCGTTGGGGGTGATGGCCTTGACCCGGCCATCCTCGTAGTAGGTCACATCATAGAACGACGGGATATAGATGCCCGGAATTTTGACGATGCGGCGCAGCAGCTCCTTTTTGGAGACACCGCCTTCCTTCTTGGCCTTTTCGATCTCGGCACAGATGGAAGGTAGCTGATTTTCGCCCTCGCCCAACTGGATGACATCGAAAAAGTCGGCAATGGGCTCCGAGTTGCAGGCACAGGGGCCGCCCGCCACGATCAGCGGCCAGCTCTCGTCACGGTCCTTTGCGTAGAACGGGATATGCGCCAGGTCGAGCATGGCCAGAATGTTGGTATAGGAAAGCTCGTACTGCAGGGTAAAGCCCACCGCGTCAAAATCGGTCAGCGGATCCTTGCTCTCCATGGTGTACAGGGGCAGATCCAGCCGCTCCATCTCGGCCTTCATATCCAGCCAGGGCATGAACGCGCGCTCGCACCACCAGTTCTCGTGGCTGTTCAGCAGCTCGTACAAGATCTTCTCGCCGAGGAAGGACATGCCCACCTCGTAGGTATCCGGGAAGCAGAACGCAAACCGAACATCCATCTTGGTCTTATCTTTATACACGCTGCCCGGTTCGCCGCCGGTATAACGACCCGGCTTCTGCACCCGGCCCAGCGCTTCCTTCAGTTTCGGATCAAACATCAAGTTCCTCCATTGACAGAACAATTTTTCTTCATTCTTTTTATTTTACCTGATTTGAGCGGGAAATGCAATCTCTGTTTTGGAGAAACAATCGCCCGCACTCCACCAGCTGTGCCCCATCCAGCGGCGGGACAGGCAGAAGATTGAACGCCCCGGTCAGGAGGTTGGCGGCCAGAAAGGCACTGGCCCGGATGGTGGCCCGCTGTTCCAGCTTCAGCATCCAGAGCCCGGCCAGTAAAAAGTTCATCGCCGGGCCTGCGGCGACAAGGAGGACTGTCTGTCGCATGTTCATCCCCTGTCCCCGGGTACGCATACAAAAGCCGGTCAGAGTGACTTCAATGACCGGGAAGCGCCGGAACAGCACCCAGTACACCCCGATGTGCCCCCACTCGTGGAGGAAGGCTGCTGTCAGCCCTATCCGCAGAAAACCGCTGGCATCGAAACAGAGCAGAACGTACAGTGCGCCGCAGAGCAGCAGCGGGTCACAGAAGATCAGCGGCCCGCACCGAAGCTGCCGCTTCATGGCAGGCCCAGTGCGTCGGAGGGGTCGTACCGGATGCCGCCCGACAAAAACTCAAAGTGGAGGTGTACCCCGGTGGCCCGGCCCGTCTGCCCGGCAGTTCCCAGCCGCTGGCCTGCCCGCACCACTTCCCCTGCCCGGACATAGAGGTACTGCATATGGGCGTAAAGCGTCTCCTGCCCGTCCGCATGGGTCAGCCGCACATAGTTGCCGTAAGCGGCACCACGCCGGGCGGCAGTCACCACACCATCCAGCGCAGCCCGCACGGCAGTCCCCTCTCCGCAGGCAAGGTCCACCCCCCGGTGAAAGGCTTCCTCGCCGGTAAATGGATCCTCCCGCCAGCCGTAGAGGTCGGAGACCCGCCATGCCGCCGTTTCCAGTGGAAAGCAGAGCGCCTGCCCCGGCTTAGCCTGTTTCAAGCTGGCCCCTGCCGGGGCACTTTTCCCAGCACAGGCTGGGAGCACCATCCCTGCCAGTACAACCACCAACAGCGCTGTCAGGGCCAGCACCGCCGCTCTTTTAGAGTCTCTGCATTTTCCTGCTCGTCCATGTTTTGCCTGCATCTTCCCGCCCTCCATTTTGGAAAGTATATGCAGGGTACCGGAAGAGTCAGAACAAAAAGCTGCCACGGCTCCTCTAAATGGAGGAAGCCATGACAGCTTTCGTTTTAGTTTTTACCGTCGGAGCCAGTCATGGAGCCTTTGGAAAAGGTTCGGGTGGCCGTGACGTTCTGCGCTGGCAGTGTGGCGCGGGGCAGGCGCATTCTGTACCACAGGAGCCGCCGGTTTCGGCGCGGGTGCTGCGGGCTCCGCTTTCGGCGGTGCCGCCACAGGCTCAGACTGCTTTTCAGACTCGGCGGGCTGTTCCGGCACAGGGTCAGCCTTGGGCGGTTCTGCTGCCGAGGCAGGTTCCAC
>CALDLZ010000398.1 GCA_937915335.1 uncultured Faecalibacterium sp. | reverse complement strand
ATACCCTGTGGGCCATCGCCCAGAAGAACGACCTGACCTTCAAGGAATTGTGTGCCCTGAACACGAACTTCAAGGGAGCACCTTTGACCGAGACCTCTAATATTCAGGAAGGCGACCAGCTGATCGTGACCAAACAGGAAGCCCTGTTGGAGGTTCGTATTACCAAGGTGGAGACCCGGGAAGAGGAGATCCCCTTCAACACCGAAACCACCCAGTCCAATGAGTATACCAAGGGTACCACCAAGACTCTGCAAGAAGGTGAGAACGGCCTGCGTCGTGTCACTATGCAGAATGTCTACGACACCAACGGTACCCTGCTGGAACAGACGATCCTCTCCACCGAGACCATCAAGGAGCCTGTGACCAAAAAGGTCGTAGTGGGAACCAAGAAGGCCACCCTCAATGGTGCGGCGGCTTATATCGGCGGCAGCGGCCAGTTCATCTGGCCTGTGCCCAACTACCGCTACTGCTCGCGCTGGTACGGCAACGGCCACAAGGGCGTGGATATCTGCGCACCGGCCGGTACACCCATCTATGCGTCCGCAGGCGGTACTGTCACCAAGGCGGGCTATAACAAGGCTGGTGCCGGTACGGGCTACGGCTACTCCGTCATCATCAGCCATTCCGGCGGCTATACCACGGTCTATGCACACTGCCTGTCCCTGACAGTCAGTGCGGGCCAGACCGTGCGGCAGGGCCAGCTGATCGGCTATCTGGGCAGCACGGGCCGTTCCACCGGCAACCACTGCCACTTTGAGATCCGCCGCAATGGCTCCTATGTCGCACCGCAGAGTGTGTTCCCTGGGAAGAAATAAATTTTTATAAATAAAGGAGATCACAACTATGGCAACTCCCCACATCAGCGCTGAAAAAGGCGATTTCGCAAAGACCGTTCTGATGCCCGGCGATCCGCTGCGGGCAAAATTCATTGCGGACACCTTCCTCAAGGATGTCCGTCAGGTCACCGGTGTCCGCGGGATGCTGGGCTTCACCGGCACCTATGAGGGCCGCCCCATCAGTGTGATGGGCAGCGGCATGGGCATGCCTTCCATTGGCATTTACTCCTATGAGCTGTTTAAGTTCTATGATGTGGATAACATCATCCGCATCGGTTCCGCCGGCAGCTATACCGATAAGGCCAAGCTGTTTGACGTGGTTCTGGCCACTGGTGCCGTGAGCGAGAGCAACTATGCCCGTGTCCAGAGCGGCTTTGAGGGTGATATCACTCTGCCCAGCGAGAGTCTGAACGACAAGCTGCGTGCTTCCGCCGCAAAGCAGGGCATCCCCCTCATCGAGGGCAACATCCACTCCGCTGACGTGTTCTATCGCCAGCCCTCTGACGCAAAGCCCACCTACTGGGAGAAGCTGCGGGATGAGCGCGGCTGCCTGTGCGTGGAGATGGAGAGCTTTGCTCTGTTCGCCAACGCCAAGGTTCTGGGCAAGAATGCCGCCTGCGTGCTGACCATCTCCGACAGCTTTGTTTCCCCGGAGATTACCACCGCCGAGCAGCGCCAGACCAGCTTCACTAATATGATGAAGGTCGCCCTGGGTGCGGAGTACTAAGAATGAATGCAGCGGCGCAGTCTGTCTTGTGGGGTGGACTGCGCTGTTTTCGACCCTGAGAATCAGAACAGTGGAATCAGAAAAGGAGACCCCTATGACCAAACTGACCTTAGACGAAAAGAAAGCCCTCATCCGGGCGGCACTGGAAGCACGGGAGCAGGCCTATGTGCCTTATTCCGACTTTATGGTGGGTGCTGCCCTGCGGGCCGAGGATGGCCGTGTGTTCACCGGCTGCAATGTGGAGAACGCTGCCTTTACCCCCACCAGCTGCGCCGAGCGCACGGCGTTATTCAAGGCCGTCAGCGAGGGCGTGACCAAGTTCACCGACATCGCCATTGTGGGCTCCCGCCGTGGCGAGGTAAACAAACAGATCACCTCGCCCTGCGGTGTCTGCCGCCAGGCGCTGTTTGAGTTCGGCGGGCCGGAGCTCAATGTCATCATGGCAAAGACCCCTGATGACTTCATTGAGCGCAGTATGGATGAGCTGCTGCCTTTCGGCTTCGGTCCTTCCAACGTGGCGGGCAACAAGGCTGTGGAAGAATGAGCTGTAAGAGACGCGGGAAATTGTGAAATTTGATAAAAAAGTACGACTTATATACGGATTTTACAAAAAATCTGTAAAGATTTTGTAATCGGAAATTCCTTGCAATCCACACATTTCCCGGCTATACTTGGGTTAGTAAATGTGCGAGTGCGCACATTCCCATTATAAAACGCAAGTTTTTGGATGTATAAAAAGGAGAGTTTTCTTATGATGATTTCTCGTCGTAACTTCCTGGCTGTGGCTGGCGCTGCAGCTGCTGCCGCTGCTCTGACCGCTTGCGGCGGTTCTTCCTCTTCCACCAGCACCGCTTCTTCCGCTGCTTCCTCTTCTGCAGCTTCTGAGGCTGGTTCTGCGGCTGCCGGTAAGATCGCTAAGGTTGCTCTGACCTGCGATACCGGCACGATCGATGACGAGAGCTTCAACCAGGCCTGCTGGAGCGCTGTTTCCGGCTACATGGGCGATGACTGCCAGTACTACATCCCCGAGGCTGACGCTTCCGATGAGGATCGTGAGACCATGATCCGCCAGGCTGTCAACGACGGCGCTGAGGTCATCGTCTGCGTCGGCTACCTGTACGGCGCTTCTCTGGCATGGGCTGCTGACCAGTATCCCGATGTCAAGTTCATCGCGATCGATGTCACCCAGGGCGATATCGGCACCGATGAGATCCCTGCTAACTGCTACTGCATCACCTTTAAGGAAGAGCAGGCAGGCTACCTGGCAGGCTACGCCATCACCAAGGACGGCAAGACCAAGCTGGGCTTCCTGGGCGGCATGGCTGTCCCCGCTGTTATCCGCTACGGCTATGGCTTCGTGCAGGGCGCTGACGCTGCAGCTCAGGAGCTGGGCCAGAACATTGAGATCAACTACTTCTACGGCGGCCAGTTCTACGGCGACGCCAACATCACCTCCCGTATGGAGGGCTGGTACTCCAACGGTACGCAGGTCGTCTTCGCTTGCGGCGGCGGCATCTACACCTCCGCTGTTGAGGCTGCTCTGAAGAACAACGGCTATGTCATCGGCGTTGACGTTGACCAGAACTACATCGGTGCAAACGGTGTTGCTGACGGTACCTACGCTTACAACCCCTTCATCACCTCCGCTATGAAGGGCCTGTCCGAGGCTGTTTCCACCGCTCTGTCTGACATTGAGGCCGGCGAGTGGAGCGAGATCGCAGCTTCCAACGGCAACTTCGGTCTGGAGGACGGCGATTACGTCGGCCTGCCCACCGCTGAGGACAGCTGGAACTTCGATACCTTTACCGTGGATGAGTACGAGGAAGTCAAGGACAAGATTGCTTCCGGTGAGATCGTTGTTGACAACAGCTCTGACGACGCTACCAAGCCTACCGTCAGCGAGTTCACCACTGTCAACTATATCCAGTAAATCAAAGAAATCCCGGGCGGGCTGTTCTGCAAAAGGGGCGGCCCGCCTTTTTGCGGGACAAAAAACAAAAGTATTACTATTGAGAAACCCTAAGGAGAAAGTATATGATGAAGATTTCCCGTCGCCGTTTTCTGACCGTGGCCGGTGCTGCCGCTACCGCTTCTGTTCTGAGTGCCTGCGGTGGATCCGGCAGTGCATCCTCTGCCGCTGGTGCCGCTGCATCTGGCAATGCAGCTTCCACTTCTGGCATCCAGCAGGTGGCGCTGTGCTGCAATGTTGGTTCTGTGGATGATGAAAGCTTTAACCAGCCCTGCTGGGAAGCAATTGAAGCTTATATGGGCGATAACTGCCAGTACTACAACATTTCCACCGAGGGCACGCAGGAAGAGCGTGAGACCGTGATCCGTCAGGCTGTTTCCGATGGTGCCGATGTGGTGGTCTGTGTCAGCTACCAGTATGGTGAGACCATGGCCTGGGCTGCGGAGCGCTACCCTGATGTCAAGTTCATTGCGGTGGATGTGACCAAAGAGGATATTGGTGAGGATACCGTTCCCGAAAACTGCTACTGCTTTACCTTCAAAGAAGAGCAGGCCGGTTATCTGGCGGGTTATGCTGTTGTGAAGGACGGCTACACCGGTCTGGGTTTTCTGGGCGGTACGGCAGTGCCTGGTGTCATTCGTTACGGTTACGGCTATGTGCAGGGTGCTGATGCTGCTGCACAGGAACTGGGCCGGAACATTGACATCAATTACTTCTACGCAGGCCAGTTTTTCGGTGATGCTAACATCACCTCCCGCATGGAGGGCTGGTATGCCAATGGCACGCAGGTCGTCTTTGCCTGCGGCGGCGGTATCTATACCTCTGCAGTGGAAGCAGCCGTAAAGAACGACGGCAAGGTCATCGGCGTGGACGCTGACCAGAACTATATTGGTGCCGATGGTGTGGCCGATGGTCTGTATGCTTATAACCCCTTTGTCACCTCTGCCATGAAGAACCTCGCCGTTGGTCTGACCGATTCCCTGAGCAAGATCGATGCAGGGGAGTGGGAGACCCTGGCAGGTACAGAGGCCAAGTTTGGTTTGGAAGATGGCGATTACGTCGGACTGCCCACTGCGGACGACAGCTGGAACTTCAACACCTTCACCGTAGACGAGTACGAGGAGGTCAAACAGAAGATCGCTTCCGGCGAGATCGTGGTGGACAACAGCTCTGACGACGCTGCCAAGCCCACCGTCAGCGAGTTCACCACTGTCAACTACATCCAGTAAAACTCTCCCCACAGATTCGCAAAGGGGCGGAATACTCCATTTTGGGGTGTCCCGCCCCTTTTTTGCGCCATTTTTTCTCGTTAAAATTCAGCAAAATTGCACAAAAGTAATACTTTTGAAGCAACATCCTGCCAAAAAAGAAAAAAGACATGTGCAAAACTGCAAAAATACGGTATAATGGTAGATAGAATAGTATAGGTGTCGATTGGACACGAAAGGAGAGTGAGCAGATTGGCAGAGGATTTTGTGATCGAGATGCTCCACATTACCAAGGAATTCCCTGGCATCAAGGCAAACGATGATATCACCCTGCAGCTGCGCAAAGGCGAGGTACATGCCCTGTTGGGCGAAAACGGTGCCGGTAAGAGTACGCTGATGAGCGTTCTGTTCGGTTTGTACCAGCCGGAGGCCGGTAAGATCCTCAAGAACGGCAAAGAGGTCGCCATCCGCAACCCCAACGATGCAAATGCCCTGGGCATCGGCATGGTGCACCAGCACTTCAAGCTGGTGGAATGCTTCAGCGTCCTGGACAACATCATCCTGGGCGTGGAACCCAACAAGATGGGCTTTCTGCAGAAGGCCGAGGCCCGCAAGAAGGTCATGGCCCTGAGCGAGAAGTACGGCCTGCGCGTGGATCCGGATGCTTTGATCAGCGACATTTCCGTTGGTATGCAGCAGCGCGTGGAGATCCTGAAGATGCTCTACCGCGACAACGAGATCCTGATCTTCGACGAGCCCACCGCCGTCCTGACCCCGCAGGAGATCGACGAGCTGATGCAGATCATGCGCGGGTTCAAGAAGGAGGGCAAGTCCATCCTCTTCATCACCCACAAGCTCAACGAGATCATGGCGGTGGCCGACCGGTGCACCGTCCTGCGCAAGGGCAAGTATATGGGCACCGTGGACATCAAGGACACCAACAAGGAAGAACTTTCCCGCATGATGGTGGGCCGCGATGTTCAGCTGCAGGTGGACAAAAAGCCTGCAAATCCCGGTGAGGTGGTTCTGGATGTCCAGAATGTCACCATGCACAACACCCAGCACAAGAAAGATTCCGTCAAGGACGTCTCCTTCCAGGTCCACGCCGGTGAGATCGTCTGCCTGGCAGGTATCGAGGGCAACGGCCAGACCGAGTTCGTCTACGGCCTGACCGGTCTGGAAAAGTTCAACAGCGGCAAGGTGCTGCTGGACGGAAAGGACATCACCAATGAGTCCATCCGCCAGCGCTCCAAGGACGGCATGAGCCACATCCCCGAGGACCGGCACAAGCACGGCCTGGTGCTGGATTATACCCTGGAAAAAAACATGGTGCTGCAGCGTTACTGGCAGCCCGAGTTCCAGAATCACGGTTTCATCCGCAGCGATAAGGTGCGGGAGTACTCCGACAAGCTGATCGCCCAGTACGATGTGCGCAGCGGCCAGGGCAGTTCCACCATCGTCCGCAGCATGTCCGGCGGCAACCAGCAGAAGGCCATTATTGCCCGCGAGATCGACAAAGACCCCAAGCTGCTGGTGGCCGTTCAGCCCACCCGCGGCCTGGATGTGGGCGCTATCGAGTATATCCACAAGCAGATCGTGGCCGAGCGCGACAAGGGCACGGCTGTGCTTCTGGTGAGCCTGGAACTGGACGAAGTGATGAACCTTTCGGACCGCATCCTTGTCATGTACGAAGGTGAGGTCGTAGGTGAATTTGACCCCAAGACCACCACGGTCCAGGAACTGGGTCTGTATATGGCCGGTGCCCGCAAACAGGGGAAAGGGGAGTAAGCAGGAATGAAAAACAAAAAACTTTCCCACAGCGGGCTGCAAAGCTCGATCACCAGTGTTCTGGCGGCTCTGCTGTGTATTCTGATCGGTCTGGCCGTCGGTTTTCTGGTGCTGGTCGCCATCAACCCGGCCCACGCCTGGGGCGACGGTTTTGTCCGCATCCTCAAGGGCGGCTTCCATGACGCCCCCTACGGTGTCGGCAAGGAGCTGGCCAACGCCGCTCCCCTGATTATGACCGGTCTGTCCGTGGCCTTTGCCTTCAAGACCGGCCTGTTCAACATCGGTGCTGCCGGTCAGTACACCCTGGGCGCTTACGGTGCCCTGTACTGCGCCATCATGCTCAAGCTGCCCTGGTTCGTCTGCTTGCTGGCAGCGGCCATCCTGGGCGGCATCTGGGGTGCCATCCCCGGCTTCTTCAAGGCCTATTTCAATATCAACGAGGTCATCACCTCGATCATGTTCAACTGGATCGGCCTGTATCTGGTCAACGAGCTGGTCTACCAGAACGGCACCGGCCCCATGTACGACGTGCGCAACACCCGTACCCTGAACCTGGGCAAGAGTGCTGAGTATGCCCAGTCTGTCATCCCGGATTTGGGCCTGAACAAGCTGTTCCAGACCAACAGCACCACCATCGCCATCTTTCTGGCGGCTGCGGTGGCTATCCTGATCTGGGTCGTGCTGAACAAGACCACCTTTGGTTATGAGCTCAAGGCCGTTGGCCTGAACAAGAGCGCTGCCCGTTATGCCGGCATCAACGAGAAGAAGAACATCATCCTCTCCATGGCCATTGCCGGCGCGCTGGCTGGTTTTGGCGCGGGCCTGTTCTATCTGTCCAACGTGGGCCAGTGGAACCCGCTGAACTCCACCAGCCTGCCCGCTATGGGCTTTAACGGCATCTCCGTTGCCCTGCTGGCAAGCTCCAACCCCATCGGCACCATCTTCTCCGCACTGTTCATCTCCCACATCTCGGTTGGCGGCACCTTCCTTTCCACCAAGTATTACCCCACTGAGATCGCCGACCTGATCAGCGGCATCATCATCTATCTGTGTGCCTTCTCCATGCTGTTCCGTGGCAAGATCCACGGCCTGCTGTTCAAGAATGCCGACAAGACCAACGTGAACGCAGAACCCGCCCCTGCCAAACCTGAGACCAAGAAGGAGGGCAAATAAGATGCTGCTTTTGATCAAATATACCCTGCTGTATGGCATCGTTCTGATGCTGGTTGCCCTGGGCGGCATGTTCAGTGAGCACTCCGGTATCATCAATATCGCACTGGAAGGTATCATGGTCATCGGCGGTGTGGCCGGTGTTTTGACCCTGACTATGCTGCCCGCAGGCATGTCCCCGTTCCTGACCGTGCTGATCTCCGTTCTGGTGGCAGCCCTTGCAGGTATGGTGTACAGCCTGCTGCTGGCCTTTGCATCCATCAACCTGAAAGCGGACCAGACCATCGGCGGCACGGCCCT
>CALDLZ010000397.1 GCA_937915335.1 uncultured Faecalibacterium sp. | reverse complement strand
ATAAACCTCGTAGTCAGCGCAGTCAGCGGTCATGGTGATAACGATAGAAGAGGACAGCTGCTGGATACCGCGCCATGCGATGATCAGCAGGATAAAGATCAGGCCGACAGCACTCCAACCGGTGAACAGGGAACCCCAGGTGTCGGGACGGATGATACGGAACTCAGGAATTGCAAACTTGGAAGCATCGCCCTTGGGGTTTGCAAAGACCAGGAACAGGGTGATGACGATGGAGCCGATGATACCGCCGTAGGTGCCGGTCATCATGGAAGCCTTCTGACCCATCTGACGAGCGATCTTGTTCATCAGCAGGATGGAGATCAGGGCGATAGGAATAGCAGTCAGCTGAGAGTAGCTGGAGTAGGTTGCGTAGTTACCGAAGATGATACCGAACAGGCAAATCATAACAGTGCCGTTGGTCATGGTAGACATGAACAGCTTATCGGTAGAAGCAGAAACGACCAGCATCTGGATGGCGCGGTTGTGTGCCAGAGTGTCAACGTAATCCTTGAAGCCGACCTTCTGGGTAGTGCCCAGACCAAAGTACTGGGGACGATCCTTACGCCACAGAGCAACGATAGCGCAGACTGCGAACACGGCAGAAACAGCACCGAACATCAGCTGCATGGTGGTGAACATAGCAGGGTTGTAGAAAGCGGACAGGCTGCCGCCGGACTTCTCAACGATACCGGCCAGAGCGGGGTTCTGAGCAACCAGAGCAGCGATCTCCTCTGCATTGTTCTCAGCGGTCAGGGTGTACTTGGGGGTCAGAACGTCGGTAACAACGATGGGGATGATGACGTTCATCAAGACGATGTTATACACAGTATCGCACATTGCGAAGATGGGGCGCTGCTTGGGATCGTTGGTCAGGCAGGTCTGAGCGGACTTGGTGACAACGCACTGGCAGGTGTAGCCAACGATGTAGATCATGTAGATGATGATGAACGCAACAAAGCGGACACCGGTGCCCATCTTGGGGATGAAGTTGAACATCACGAAGGTGGAAACGAACATGATGATCTGGCCCAGAACAATGAACGGACGGTTCTTACCGAACTTGCCGTTGGTCTTATCGACTGCCATGCCCACGAACGGGTCGGTGACACCGTCCCAGATACGCATGATGGTGACGATGGAGCCGG
Source organism: uncultured Faecalibacterium sp. (assembly GCA_937915335.1). GTDB lineage: Bacteria > Bacillota > Clostridia > Oscillospirales > Ruminococcaceae > Faecalibacterium. Next base: position 6,839 of record CALDLZ010000397.1, on the reverse strand, counting down.
CCAGCACGGAAGCCAGACCGACAATACCGATCAGGAAGTAGCTGATATAACCAACCACCATCATATAGGTGTTGGTGGAGGTGTTGTTCAGAGCGTACAACATGATCTCCCACATTTTCGCTCTGTGGATGCCGTTTTCTTCAAGCGGCTGTTTGACCTTTGCCATAGAGAAGTTCTCCTTTCGATTCCTCGGCCGACACGCTGCCACTCGTGTCGGCCTTTCATTCGGTTCCCCCGCGGGCTGCGGCTGCCACATCGCGAACCGGGGGATTTTATGTATACATTATGAACTCTTTCTGAAAGTTCTGTTAGTAAAATTTTGTGGTAAAACAGGACGATTTTACGGTCATGTCTCAAAATTCACAATCTACGGAAAAGCCGTTCGTCGTTTTATACAACAATTCCGTCGTAAATCCAGCACATTGCCGATTTTGTTTGGATACAAAACGAAATCCAAGCATATATTGCGGAAATATCCAAAAATATTTCTAGCCTTTCCCCGTTTTTATTATTATAATAGGTATAGTATGTGCAGCCCTGCGGTAATGGGCCGCACTTCAAGAAGAAAAGGAGAAAACACTATGGCAGTGAAAGCTTCCGAGCGCGTAAAGCGCTACCAGAACCCCAACGGCCCCACCATCAGCACCGTGGAGCGCAAGGTCATCGAGCAGGACGGCCTGTATTTCAAGGATATCGACGGCACCGGCACCGTCAGCGCGGTCAATGACTGGCGCCTGACCCCCGCCGAGCGTGCCCAGGCTTACGTCAAAGTCCTGACCACCAGCGAGAAGATCGGCCAGCTCTTCACCTCCGACTGGCGCATGGGCCCCAAGTATCCCTCTCCCCGTCTGGCAGCCAACGGCCACAAGCCCGTGGCGGACGAGAGCGGCCTGCTGGACGAGGCACCCGTGAATGTCTCTGACAGCATTTTCGGCACCCAGTCCCTGCCCGGCACCTCCGACATGGTCAAGAAGAGCTTCAACCGCCATGTCATCCTGCGCGAGAGCCCCACGCCCGAGGATCTGGCTGATTACCTGAACCAGCTGCAGTACCTGACCGAGACCTGCGAGCACTTCGTGCCCATGCAGGTCATGTCCAACAGCCGCAACGAGAACGGCGAAGTCGTGTTCGGCATGAACGACGCCACCGGCGTGTTCGCAACCTACCCCGGCACCCTGGGCATTGCTGCCGCTGTCAAGGGCACTGCCCGCATCGATATCATCGACAAGTTTGCCGACACCATCCGCCGCGAATGGAACGCCTGCGGCCTGAAGAAGGGCTATATGTACATGGCCGACTGCGTCACCGACCCCCGTTGGCAGCGCACCTTCGGCACCTTCGGCGAGGATCCCGAGCTGATCGAGGAAATCTTCGATCACCTGATCCCCGGCATCCAGGGCGGCAGCAACGGTGTCACCCCCGAGGGTGTTTCCATGACCGTGAAGCACTTCCCCGGCGGCGGCGCGCGTGAGAACGGCTTCGACCCCCACTATGCGGCCGGCCAGTGGAACATCTACGCTACCCCCGGCTCCCTGCAGAAGTACCACATCCCGGCATTCCGCGCGGCGATCCGCCACAATGCCGAGTCCATCATGCCCTACTACTCCAAGCCCAGCGCCGAGAAGAGCGCTCCGCAGGAGGACTTCAACGGCAACCCCATCGATCTCCAGCCTTACGGCTTCGCCTACAACAAGGTGTTCATCGACGGGATGCTGCGCAACCAGATGGGCTTCAAGGGCTACATCAACTCCGACACCGGCATTGTCCACAACATGTGCTGGGGCGTTGATATGCTGGACGAGCCCGAGCGCATCGGCTATGCTGTCACCCAGAGCGGCGTGGATCTGATCTCCGGTCTGCTGGACAACGAGCTGGGCGAGGAGAGCTATGCCCGCAGCACCAACGGCTACTACGACACCCACAAGGTGCCCGACGGCTTCAAGAAAGAGGATCTGGTCCTGACCGACGAGAGCCTGAACCGCGCCGTCAGCCGCACCCTGACCGAGCTGTTCCGTCAGGGGATGTTCGAGAACCCCTACGCCGACCCCAAGAAGGCTGCCGAGGTCGTTGCCACCAAGGCCGACTGGGAGGAAGCTTCCCGTGTGCACCGCGAGTCCGTTGTCCTGCTGAAGAACGATGGCACCCTGCCCCTGAAGGACGGCATCAAGGTCTACGCCGAGGCCTTCGGCAAGAGTGCCGAGGCTGGCGAGGCTGCCACCAAGGCCCTGCGCGAGATGCTGGGCAATGTCACTCTGGTGGACACCCCCGACGAGGCCGATGTCGCCCTGCTGATGGTCAGCCCTCAGTCCGGTGCATACTTCAATGCCACCCCGGGCTATCTGGAGCTGGACATCTGCGAGGACAAGACCGTTTGCAACGTTGACGAGAGCGGCAAGCCCACCGCCGAGACCCACAAGGAGACCACTCTGGTGGGTGCAAACCGTCTGGCCGGCATCGCTGACGCTGTCCACGCGCACGGCGGCAAGGTCGTTTCCAACATCAACTGCCCGCTGGCCTGGGAGGTCGGCAATGTGGAGAAGATCTCCGACGCTCTGACCGTCGGCTTCGACACCTATCCCTCCGCAACGCTGGATGTCATGTTCGGTCGCTTCGCGCCTGTCGGCAAGCTGCCCCTGACCCTGCCCAAGGGTGACGAGGTTCTGGCGGTCAACGCTGACGGTGTCTGCATCAGCCCCAACGACGTGCCCGGCTTTGCAAAGGATGCCTACATGCCCGACAGCATGAAGGACGAGAACGGCAAGGCTTACGCTTACCGCGATGCCGCCGGCAACTACTACGAGATGAACTTCGGCCTGAAGTATTAAGGAGCGCTCATGGCACAAACGCAGAAAAAACAGCAGGATATGGGCACGGGCGATGTAAAGAAGCTCCTGCTCCAGCTGATGATCCCCGCCGTTGTGGCGCAGGTGGTCAACCTGCTGTATAACATCGTGGACCGCATCTACATCGGCCACATTGCGGGCATCGGTGCGGCGGCCCTGACCGGCGTTGGTCTGTTCACCCCCATCCTGATGCTCCTGAACGCCTTTGCCATGCTCATTGGCTCCGGTGGTGCCCCCCGCACCGCCATCGCCATGGGCCAGGGCGATAAGAAGCAGGCGGAGAAGATCGTCAGCAACAGCTTTACCATGCTGCTCATCTTCTCGGTCATCCTGACCATCGTCTTTTATGCCGCTGCGCCCGCCCTTCTGCGGATGTTTGGTGCCAGCGACACCACCCTGCCTTATGCGCTGAGTTACAGCCGCATCTACATTCTGGGCTCCGTCTGCGTGTTGATCGTGATGGGTATGAACCCCTTCATCACCGCACAGGGCTTTGCCAAGATCAGTATGCTGACCACCGTCATTGGTGCCGTCATCAACATCATCCTGGATCCCATCCTCATCTTTGCGCTGGGTATGGGCGTGAAGGGTGCCGCCATCGCCACGGTGCTGAGCCAGGCTGTGGGTGCTGTCTGGGTCATCCGGTTCCTTACCGGCCCCAAGACCATGCTCAAGATCCGCAAGGAGGATATGAAACTGGAGGGCAAGATCATCCTGCCTGTTCTGGCACTGGGTATCTCCACCTTCGTGATGCTCTCCACCGAGAGCCTGCTGTCCATCAGCTTCAGTTCCAGCCTGGCCCGCTATGGCGGTGACGTGGCCGTGGGTGCCATGACCGTTATCACCAGCGCTTCCCAGCTGTGCACCATGCCCATCTCGGGCATCTGCCAGGGCGGCCAGCCGGTGATGAGCTTCAACTTTGGCGCAGGCAAGAAAGACCGTGTCAAGCAGGCCTTCCGCTTCCAGTTGACGCTCTGCCTTGGCTATACCACCATCTTCTGGCTGCTGATGATGCTGGTTCCCGGTGCTGTGGCAGGCATCTTTACCTCGGATGCCACCCTGATCGAGTACACCACCTGGGCCATGCGTATCTACATGGCAGGCATCTTCTCCACTGGCATCCAGATCGGCTGCCAGCAGAGCTTCATGGCGCTGGGTCAGGCAAAGGTCAGCCTGCTGCTGGCCTGCCTGCGCAAGCTCATCCTGCTCATTCCCCTCATCTTCATTCTGCCCCATGTGGTCCCGAACCCCGTGTTCGGCGTGTTCCTCGCCGAGCCCGTCAGCGACATCATTGCCGCCGCCGTGACTGCGGCCACCTTCTTCCTCCAGTTCAATAAGATCCTGGATAAGGGTGCAGGGAAGGTGTAAGACTTCCATAAGCAAAAACACCTCCGACTTTTCATGGTCGGAGGTGTTTTTTATTGTTGTGATTTACTTTCCTGCCAGCAGGATCGCCAGCACAGCCTTCTGCACATGGAGGCGGTTCTCGGCTTCGGTGAAGATCTCGTCGGCGTGCTCTTCAAAGACAGCGGTGGAGATTTCCTCGCCGCGGTGGGCGGGCAGGCAGTGGAGAAGCATTGCGTCGGGCTTTGCCTGCTCCATCAGCTTGCTGGTCACCTGGAAGCCTGCGAAGTCCCGCAGGCGGCGCTCACTTTCGGGGGTGCCGGGTGCGGTGTTCCATGCGGCGGTCACCACCACATCGGCATCCTTTACCCCCTCAGCGGGGTCCGTGAGCAGGTGGAACTTATCGCCGTACTTGTGGGCGAACATCACCACGTCGGCGGCGGGTCGGTAGCCCTCGGGGCAGACGCAGGTAACATTCATCCCGGCCAGCAGACCACCCACGATCAGGCTGTTCGCCATGCTGCAGCCATCACCGATGAAGCAGAGCTTCTGGCCTTCCAGCGCGCCCCGGCGCTCTCGGATGGTCATCAGGTCAGCCAGCACCTGACAGGGGTGGGCGTAGTCGGTCAGGCCATTGATGACAGGCACACCGGCCAGTTCCGCGAACTCCTCGAGGTCACGCTGGCGGTAGGTACGCCAGACCACGCAGTCATAGTAGCGGCCCAGCACCCGGGCGGTATCCTTGAGGGGCTCGCCCCGGCCGGACTGCAGCTCGGTAGCGGCGTTCATGTAGTTGCCAAGGCCGCCCAGCTGGTAGACACCCACCTCAAAGCTGGTGCGGGTACGGGTGGAATTTTTGGAGAACATCAGCGCCACGCTCTTCCCCTTGAGCAGTGCCGGTGTCTCTCTGGCCTTCTGCTCTGCCTTGAGCTCTTCCGCCACATCGAGGATGTGGTGGAGCTCGGCAGGGGAGAGGTCGCTCATTTTCAGCAAATGTTTCATGCCTGCTCCTTCGGAGCCTTCCGCTCCATCTCGGTCAGCACCTCGTTCAGGATATCCAGCGCCATTTCCACATCGTGGGCGGTCAGGGTCAGCGGGGGCAGCAGGCGCAGGCGGGTCTTGGCCGTCAGCACCAGCAGACCCTTTTCACGGCAGGCGGCCAGCACATCCGCAGCCTGGATGCCGCCAAAGAACTCGATGCCCACCATCAGGCCGATGCCCGAGATATTCTTGACCATGGGCAGCTTAGCCAGACCGGCGCGCAGCTGGACAGCGCGCTCGCTGACATTGGCCAGGAAGCTCTGGTCCATCCGGTCTACCACCACGTTGGCACCGGCACAGACCACCGGGTTGCCGCCAAAGGTGGAGCCGTGGCTGCCGGGGCCCATGCTCTCGGCGGTCTTTTCGTTCAGCAGAACGGCACCGATGGGCAGGCCGCCGCCCAGGCCTTTGGCCAGGGTGACAATATCGGGTTTCAGGTTATAGTGCTCACAGCACAGGAAGGTGCCGGTGCGGCCCACGCCGGTCTGCACCTCGTCCACAATGAGGATGAGATCCTTCTCGTCGCAGAGCGCCCGCACAGCCTGCACATACTCGGGGTCCAGCGCCATCACGCCGCCCTCGCCCTGAATGAGCTCCAGCATCACAGCGCAGGTATGGCCGTCGACCAGATCCTTCAGCGCTTCGATGTCGCCTGCCGGCGCATACAGAAAGCCCTCGTTGAAGGGGCCGAAGTAGTTGTGGAACACCTCCTGACCGGTGGCGGTCAGGGTGGCAATGGTACGGCCATGGAAGCTGTTGACCAGCGTGATGACGGTATCACGGTCCTTGCCGTAATGGTCGAAGCTGTACTTCCGGGCAGCCTTGATGGCCCCCTCGTTGGCCTCGGCACCGGAGTTACCGAAGAACACCTTGCTCATGCCGGTGCGCTTGCACAGCTTTTTGGCCAGCTTACCGCATGGGGCAGTGTAGTAGAGGTTGGAGGCGTGCTGCAGCTTGTGAGCCTGGTCGGAAATGGCCTCGGCCCAGGTCAGGTCACAGTAGCCCAAACTATTCACGCCGATGCCGCTGGTGAAGTCCAGATACTTCTGACCCTCGGGGCCCTCGGCATACAGGCCATGGCCCTTTTCCAGTACAACGGGATTGCGGTTATAGGTGTGCAGGACATACTCATTGTCCCGCTTGATGACTTTTTCGGAATCCATAGATATACCCTCCTTGGTTAACGTCCTCGCCCTCTCAGTATCGCATTCGCTCGCCAGCTCCGGGTTGTGGCTCCCAGCAGCTGCTTCGTGCAATTGCACTCGCATCTTGCTGGCCACTGCCCCAACAACTCCTCCCTCAATCCGCCACTGGCGGCGGTCGTCGTCATTGCCCCCAAAGGGGGAGCCTATTCATCTTTATTATATCGCCCGATATAATTTTCAGCAAGCATTATTCCTGATGACTGCGTCGATAGAACCGGGTGCCGGAACCACGGTTGGAGAATAGCTCCAGCAGGATGGAGTGGGGCACACGGCCATCAATAATGACCGCTTCGTGGACACCCTGATAGATGGCATCGGCCATGCCGCCGATCTTGGGGATCATGCCGCCTGCAATGATACCGGCGGACTTATAGCCCTCGATCTCGCTGACCTCCACCTCGGGGAT
>CALDLZ010000396.1 GCA_937915335.1 uncultured Faecalibacterium sp. | reverse complement strand
CTGCGGCCGCTCCGATACCCAGATGTGCGTGTTCGAGTTCATCTACTTCTCCCGTCCCGATAGTGTCATCGAGGGCAGCTCTGTCCACGAGGCCCGCAAGCAGGCGGGCCGGTTCCTGGCGCAGGAGCATCCTGTGGAAGCCGACGTGGTCATCGGCGTGCCTGATTCCGGTCTGGACGCGGCCCTCGGCTATTCGCAGGAGAGCGGCATCCCCTACGGCATCGGCTTCATTAAGAATAAGTACATCGGCCGCACCTTTATTCAGGGAAGCCAGAAACAGCGCGAGAACAGCGTGCGCATCAAGCTGAACGTCATTTCCAGCACGGTGCGGGGCAAGCGCGTGGTGCTGGTGGATGATTCCATCGTGCGCGGCACCACCTCCGCCCGCATCATCAAGCTGCTGCGGGATGCCGGCGCTACTGAAGTGCATTTCATGGTCTCGGCCCCGCCCTTCAAATATCCCTGCTACTTCGGCACTGATATCCCCGACCAGAAGCTTTTGGTGGCTACAGGCCGCACGGTAGAACAAATCAACGAGATCATCGGGGCCGACACCCTGGGCTACCTGTCCACCGAGCATGTGGTGCAGTTGGCCAAAAACGCGAAATGCGGTTTCTGCACCGCCTGCTTCACCGGCAAATATGCCGTGAAGCCGGAAGAGGTGCTTTCCACCGATATCCATGAACGCCACCTGAACGATCGTCCCAAAGACGAGAAAAAGTTAGGAGAGTAAGAATATGAGCAAGAGCTATTCTGAAAGCTATGCAGCCGCCGGTGTGGATATCACCGCCGGTTATCGTTCCGTCGAACTGATGAAGCAGTATGTTGCCCGCACCATGAACGAGCACTGCATCGGCGGTCTGGGCGGCTTTGGCGGCCTGTTTGAGCTGGACTGCACCGGTTATAAGCACCCGGTCCTGATCTCCGGCACCGACGGCGTGGGCACCAAGCTGAAGATCGCAATGATCATGGATCAGCATGATACCATCGGCATCGACTGCGTTGCCATGTGTGTCAACGATGTTATCTGCGCCGGTGCAAAGCCACTGGTGTTCCTGGATTACATCGCCTGCGGCCGCAATGTGCCCGAGAAGATCGCCGAGATCGTCAAGGGTGTGGCCGAGGGCTGTGTGCAGGCCGACTGCTCTCTGGTGGGCGGCGAGACTGCCGAGCACCCGGGCATGATGCCGGAGGATGAGTACGACCTGGCCGGCTTCACCGTGGGCGTTGTGGATAAGGAGAAGATCCTGAACAACGATACCATGAAGCCCGGCGATGTCATCATCGCTCTGCCTTCCACCGGTGTGCATTCCAACGGTTTCTCGCTGGTACGAAAGATTTTTGATATCGACAACGACCCCGATGTTCTGCGCACTGCTCCCGCGGAGCTGGGCGGAAAGACCCTGGGCGAGGCCCTGCTGGCTCCCACCAAGATCTACGTCAAGCCCGTGCTCAAGGTGCTGGAAGAGGTGGATGTCAAAGGCATCTCCCACATCACCGGCGGCGGC
>CALDLZ010000395.1 GCA_937915335.1 uncultured Faecalibacterium sp. | reverse complement strand
AATATACCCCCCCCCCTACATAAAGTCAATATGCCGAAACTGATTTTGGAGGAGTGCACAAAAATGGAAGGAAAATTGTAGGGAAGGTGACGGAAGCTGTACGAAGAGAGTCACACAAAATTTACTTGACTTTATGGGAGGCACAGCATATAATGAAACCGTAAAGGTGAATGTGAACTGTCTATTTCGGCTCACAAATCAGCAACAAGAAGCCCCCTCGGTACGGCCAATACCGAAGGGGCTTCCTGCTTGCTAGGGGTTAATGCTTACCGGGCTTTGTCTGATCGTCAAGCCATTTGCTGATGCAGTCAGCGACTACATTCGCTGCGACGGTCAGAATAAAGGTGAATAAGCTGTCCATTCGACACACCTCCTTCCCAGAATGGGCTCGGAGAAGTCCGGCAGTTACAGGATACCATAAACTTCGACAAAACACAATTAAAAAGCACCACCCCGCACTTCTGGGCGCAGGGTGGTGTTTTTGTATTTATACCTTATATAGCGGCGGAAAATTTACTTGTTCTGATCCTCTTCCAGCTTCTTCTTTTTGACAATGTAGGCTTCCATCTTGGGGGCGGCCCAGCCCTCGAGGTTGGTCTGGCGGTCACGGGCAATGCCCAGAGCCTGAGCGGGCACATCTTTGGTGATGGTGCTGCCCGCGGCGGTGTAAGCACCGTCGCCTACCTTGACGGGGGCCACGAGGTTGGTGTTGCAGCCGATGAAGCAATAGTCCCCGATGGTGGTGCGGAACTTATCCTTGCCATCGTAGTTGCAGGTGACGGTGCCGCAGCCGAAGTTGCAGTACTTGCCCACGTCGCTGTCGCCGATGTAGGTCAGGTGGCTGACCGTGTTGCCCCGGGCGAAGTTGGAGTTCTTGGTCTCGACGTAAGCGCCCAGATGCACGCCGTAGTCGGTGACGGTGTTCACCCGCACATGGGTGAAAGGACCGATGTTGTTGTGGGGGCCCAGGTGGCTGCCATAGACCTGGCTGGCGTTGACGGTAGTGCCCTCGTCCACGGTGCTGTCCTCAATCAGGCTGTTGGGGCCGATGACGCAGCCCGCACCGATGACGGTTTTGCCGCGCAGGATGGTGCCCGCCAGAATGGTGGCACCCGGGGCGATGACAACGCCCTCGTCGATCTGGACGGTGCGGCTCTCAATGTTCACGCCGTTGGCGATGTGATAGAGCAGAATGTTCTCGCGCTGGTTCTCAGTGGCATCAAGCTTGGCGCGTGCCGCGGACAGTGCTTCACTGGAAATGGTTTCCATAAATAGTGTCCCTCCTTGGGAAGGTGTGGTATTTTGTTGTATCCATGATGGGAGAAATTCCGACTGGTTTCGTAGGGGAATTCCGCCGGAAATTCTAATGGATAACAGCATGTATCCCAGACACGGAAAAATGGCTTCACAAAACGAAAAACCTCTCGAACTTTCTCCCAGTTTATAATAACCGAAAATTGAGTAAATTTCAAGGGAATTGCACAAAATTTATCAAACAAATTCGGTGTTTTGCACGGTGGCAATCCGGGGGATTTCTGGTATAATGGTTTAGCATTCACAAGATAATGTTCATCAGCTTTGAGAAAAAGTGCGATGAGACCGCCGGGCGTGGCACCGGGGGTCACCAAATGGGAGGTAAACACGCATGAGCAAAAAGTATCTGTACTACTTCAGCGAGGGCAACGATGCCTTTGGCGGTGACAAGGTCACCATGAAGAACATCCTGGGCGGCAAGGGTGCCGGCCTGGCAGAGATGACTGCCGCTGGTATGCCGGTTCCTCAGGGCTTTACCATTACCACGGAAGCCTGCACTCAGTATTATGCAGATGATCGTCAGATCAATGACGAGATCACCGCTGATATCTTCGAGCACGTCAAGGGCCTGGAGAAGATCACCGGTAAGACCTTTGGTGACAACGAGAACCCCCTGCTGGTCTCCGTCCGTTCCGGCGCGCGCCAGTCCATGCCCGGTATGATGGATACCATCCTGAATCTGGGCCTGAACGACGAGGCCGTTGAGGGCCTGGCTAAAAAGACCAATAACCCCCGTTTTGCATACGACTGCTACCGCCGCTTTGTCCAGATGTTCGCCGACGTCGTTATGATGGTTCCGAAGAGCCTGTTCGAGGTCGAGATCGATAAGATGAAGGAAGCCAAGGGTGTCAAGAACGACGTTGACCTGACCGCTGACGACCTGAAAGAGCTGGTCGGCACCTTCAAGAAGATCTACGAGGAGAATGAGGGCAAGCCGTTCCCCCAGGATCCCAAGGATCAGTTGATCGAGGCTGTCAAGGCTGTCTTCCGCAGCTGGGATAACCCCCGTGCAAACGTCTACCGCAAGATGAACGAGATCCCCTACGAGTGGGGCACCGCTGTCAACGTCCAGCAGATGGCGTTCGGCAACTCCGGCGATCGTTCCGGTACCGGCGTTGCATTCACCCGTGACCCCGCCACCGGCGCTAAGAAGCTGATGGGCGAGTACCTGATCAACGCACAGGGCGAGGATGTCGTTGCTGGTGTCCGCACCCCGTCTCCCATCAGCCACCTGCATGAGCAGATGCCTGAGGTCTATGATCAGTTCGTTGAGATCGCAACCCGTCTGGAGAACTACTTCCGCGATATGCAGGATATGGAGTTCACCATTGAGGACGGACACCTCTACATGCTGCAGACCCGTAACGGCAAGCGTACCGCACAGGCCGCTCTGCAGATCGCATGTGATCTGGTGGACGAGGGGATGATCACCGAGCAGGAGGCCGTCCTGCGTGTGGAGCCCAAGCAGCTGGATACCTTGCTTCATCCCCAGTTCGACGCTGCTGCCCTGAAGGCCGCCGAGGTCGTCGGCAAGGGTCTGGCAGCTTCTCCCGGTTCCGCCTGCGGCCAGATCGTCTTTACTGCTGAGGAAGCAGAGGAGAAGGTCAAGTCCGGCGAGATGAAGAAGGTCGTTCTGGTTCGTCTGGAGACCAGCCCCGAGGATATCGTGGGTATGCAGGTCTCTCAGGGCATCCTGACCGTCCGCGGCGGTATGACCAGCCATGCAGCCGTTGTTGCTCGTGGTATGGGCACCTGCTGTGTCTCCGGCTGTGGCAATGACAACGATGTGAAGATCGACGAGGAAGCAAAGACCTTTGAAATCAACGGTCACAAGTTCACCGAGGGCGACTGGATCTCCATCGATGGCTCCACCGGTAACATCTACGGCGAGCAGGTCGCAACTGTCGCCGCTACCGGCAATAAGAACTTCAACCGCTTCATGGGCTGGGCTGATGCAGCCCGCCAGCTGCTGGTTATGACCAACGCTGATAACCCCCGCGATGCACAGCAGGCCGTTGACCTGGGTGCCGAGGGCATTGGCCTGTGCCGTACCGAGCATATGTTCTTCGCTGAGGATCGCATCAAGGCGGTCCGTGAGATGATCTGCGCTCGTACCGTGGAAGAGCGCGAGGCTGCTCTGGCAAAGGTCGAACCGTTCCAGCAGGGTGACTTCGAGGCAATGTACCGCATCATGGGTGAGCGCCCGATGACCATTCGTTATCTGGATCCGCCTCTGCATGAGTTCCTGCCCACCAAGGACGAGGACATCAAGGAGCTGGCCGCCGATATGGGCATGAGCTTCGATGACCTGAAGAATGTCGTTGCATCCTTGCACGAGTTCAACCCCATGATGGGCCACCGTGGCTGCCGTCTGGCTGTTACCTATCCTGAGATTGCAGCGATGCAGACCCGTGCTGTCATCAAGGCAGCTCTGAACGTCTCCGCTGAGACCGGTTATATGATCACCCCGCACATTATGATCCCGCTGGTTGGCGAGGTCAAGGAACTGAAGTTCGTCAAGGATATTGTCGTCAAGGTGGCTGACGAGCTGATCAAAGCCGCTGGCGTTGATATGAAGTATCAGGTCGGTACCATGATCGAGATCCCCCGTGCAGCCCTGACTGCCGGCGAGATCGCCAAGGAAGCTGACTTCTTCAGCTTCGGCACCAACGATCTGACTCAGATGACCTTCGGCTTCAGCCGTGACGATGCAGCCAAGTTCCTGGGTGCTTACTACGAGAACAAGATCTACGAGAGCGATCCGTTCCAGCACCTGGATCAGGTCGGTGTCGGCAAGCTGATCAAGATGGCTGCTCACGATGGCCGTGAGACCCGTCCCGACCTGGGTCTGGGTATCTGTGGCGAGCACGGCGGCGATCCCACGAGCGTCGAGTTCTGCCATAATGTTGGCCTGGACTACGTTAGCTGCTCTCCTTTCCGTGTGCCCATCGCCCGCCTCGCCGCTGCG
>CALDLZ010000394.1 GCA_937915335.1 uncultured Faecalibacterium sp. | reverse complement strand
GTGCCGCCCTTTTCCACCTTTGCACGCTTGGTGTTCAGGTTGTACATGTTCTTCGACCAGTTCTCGATGGTGGAGTAGCGCACCCGGGCGTTCTCACCGACGTAGATCTCCACACAGCCAGCGTGCAGGTTGGCAACATTATATTTGGGAGCGGAGCAGCCCTCGATGAAATGCAGATAAGCGCCCTTGTCCACAATGATAAGGGTGTGCTCGAACTGACCCGCGCCGGGGGCGTTCAGGCGGAAGTAGGACTGCAGCGGGATCTCCACATGCACCCCGGCGGGCACATAGACGAAGGAACCGCCACTCCACACAGCGCCGTGCAGAGCCGCGAATTTGTGGTCGGTGGGGGGAACCAGCTTCATAAAGTGCTTGCGCACCATCTCAGCGTAGGGGCCGGTCAGGGCGCTTTCCATGTCGGTATATACCACGCCCTGCGCGGCCACCTCGGCCTTGACGTTGTGGTAGACCACCTCGGAATCGTACTGCGCGCCCACACCGGCCAGCGAGGCACGCTCGGCCTTGGGGATGCCCAGACGCTCAAAGGTGTTCTTGATGTCCTCGGGTACCTCACTCCACTTGCCCCGCATCTCGGTGTTGGGGCGGACGTAGGTGACGATGTTGTTCATATCCAGCCCCTCAATGGAAGGGCCCCAGTTCTGCACCGGCATCTTATTGTAGATCTCCAGTGCCTTCAGGCGGAAAATGCGCATCCACTCGGGGTCATGCTTTTCCTCGGAGATCTTCTCCACGATCTCGCTGGTCAGGCCGGAATTGACCTCAAAGGCGGCATTGTTGCCGTCCTTGATGTCGTAAATGCTGCGGTCAACCTCAGCGACATCGGTCTTTTCGGATTCAAAAGCTCTCATTCAGCTTCGCCCTCCTTCACCGCGCGGAAGCCCTCCTCGATGATCTCGTTCACCAGTTCATCGCCGCCGGTACGCACGATGTGGGCATCGTCCAGCACATGGACATAGTCCACTTTCAGGCCCTCCAGGATCTTGGCGTTGTGGGTGATGATGATGAGGGCGTTGTCCTGATCGTGGTAGGCACGCACGCCCTGGGCCACAGTCTTGACGGCATCCACATCCAGGCCGGAATCGGTCTCGTCCAGCAGGGCCAGCTTGGGCTTGAGCATCAGCAGCTGCAGGATCTCACTCTTCTTTTTCTCGCCGCCGGAGAAGCCCACATTCAGGTAACGATCAGCATAGCTGGGGTCCATGCCCAGTGCCTCCATCTGCTTTGCCAGCTCCTTGCGGAAGGCGAACACCTTGACCGGCTTGCCGGTGATGGCGTTCTGGGCCGTGCGCAGGAAATTTTCCAGCGTGATGCCGGGGATTTCCTCGGGGGTCTGGAAGGAAAGGAACATGCCCAGACGGGCGCGCATATCGGCGGGCTCGTGGGTCACGTCCTGCCCGCGGAAGATGATCTGGCCGCGGGTCACGGTATAACGGGGGTCGCCCATCAGGGCACTCATCAGGGTGGATTTGCCGGCACCATTGTGGCCCATCAGAACATGGGTCTCGCCGGGATAAATGGTCAGGTTCAGGCCGTTCAGCAGGACTTTCTGTTCCTCACCGACGGTGACCTGTAAATCTTTGACTTCCAGCAGCGGACTGCTCATATTGAATACCTCCAGATAACAACCGCACCCCTGCGGGCAAACCCGAGCGGCACGGTAGGATTAACTCTCTGTTTGTATACTATACCAAATCGCTGGGAATTGCAAGCTCCGTCAAAAAAGATTAACACTCTTTGGCGAATGAGACAATCACAGCCCCACAATCCTGATCTGGATTTGTGCACCGTGGTAGAACAAAAGAGTGCCATACCTTGCGGTACAGCACCCTTTTGAAAGGTTTGGTTATTCCGCTCTCAAAGCCTTGACGGGGTCAGACTTGGAGGCGTTCTTTGCCGGGATCAAACCGCCCAGCATGGTCAGCACGGTTGCCAACGCGATCAGTACCACGGCGGCGTTCCAGGGCAGGACGGCCACCACGCTGGTGCCGGTGGCAATCTTCTTGATGAGCATATTACCCGGGATGAGCAGCAGCTCACTGAGTACAATGCCCATTACGCCGGAGCACAGACCGATGATAAAGGTCTCGGCGTTGAACACCTCGGAGATGTTCCGCTTGGAAGCGCCGATGGCACGCAGGATGCCGATCTCCTTGCGGCGTTCCAGCACGCTGATATAGGTGATGACACCGATCATAATGGAGGAGACCACCAGAGAGATGGAGACGAAGGCCACCAGCATGTTGGAGATCATGTTGATGATCTTGGTCACGGAGGTCATCAGGGTGCCAACCACGTCGGTGTACTGGATGACCTTGCCATCCTCGCCCTGGGCGGTCATGGAGGCGTTGTAATCGTCCAGCATCGTGATGACATTGGCCTTCTTCTCGAAATCCAACGGATAGATGTTGATTTGGCTGGGGTCGTCCTCGCTGGCGTAGCCGAAGGACTGCAGGTTGCTGTCGTAGGTAGCGCTGGTGGACATCATGCTCGACTTCATCAGGTCGGCCAGATCGTCCTCAGTCATATTGAACTGGATGGCCTTCTGGAAGGCGTCCGCGTCAATTTTCAGCGCGCTTTCCATCTGGCTGCCCAGAGAGGAGAAGCTGTCCTTCATCTGGCTCTGCAGGTTCTCGCTGATTTGGCTCATAGCCTGTTCCATAGCGGAACCCAGCTGGGTCTGCAATTCGGCGGCGATCTGTTCCGAGAAGTTTGCCATCACGCTGCCCATGACCTGCTGCATGGCATTGGCAAACTGCTCCTGCATGGCGGAAGTATCAATGAGGTCGCCCATGGAATCCTGCATCAGCTGCTGGAACTGGTCGCTGGCGAGATACTGGTCAAAGCCGATCTTGTCCAGCCCCAGAATGCCGTTGCCGATGATATAATCCTTATAGCCGCTCATCACTTTCCGGGTCAGCTCCTGCATCTTGTCGGCGGGGATGGAAATGTTCATGTTGGTAAACACATCCGTCAAGGCACTCATGTCGATGTCAGGGGTCTCGGAGAGGTCGAGGTTGAAGCTGTCCGGGTCGATGAGAGAAGAAAAGTCCACGGAACCGTCGTTCAGGTCAAAGGCACCGCTCAGGTCGAAATTCAGCTTGCTGGAATCGAACTGGAAGGCGTTCTTGAGCTGGTCGGTATCAATGGAGAAGAGGGAAGCCATGTCCACGCTGCCCGCGTCCTCTGTGCCGAAAAGCTCACCGTTCAGCACATTGGTCTTGGAGTCGGCCAGCTGCGCCTTGACCAGCTCGCTCTGGGCGGCGGTGTCCATGACATGCCTGGTCAGGGAAGCCGGATAAGCGATGCCGGAGGACAGCATGGCGGCGGAAGCGTTCTCCTTGGGCTGTACCACGCCCACGATGGTCAGGGTCTCGCCATTGGCGACAAGGTCTTTCATATAGGAGGTATCGTCAGACTTGTCCACCCAGACCCCATTGGACTCATCGTACTGGTAGCGGTCAGTGGCGTTCACCAGCTGGAAGGTGCGGCCGATGAAATCGCTGTACTGGTAGGTCTTGAAGTCATCGGGCACGTCCACATTCTGGTTCTGGGCGAACTGCTGGATCATCTTGTCCAGCTCGGCGTTATCCCGCAGACCCAGGGCGTAGAGGGCGTAATCGGTGATGGAGCCGTCCGCACCCAGCACGGCCACGCACTCGTTGTAATTCTCGGGCCAGCGGCCGGCCTTGACCTCATACTGGGAATTGTACAGGTCATCACTGGCGGGCAGCTGGTAGAACACGCTGGTGTTCATCATGCTGGACATCATGCTGTTGGTGGAGCTGGTAGAACTGATGCCCAGAGAGGCGAGGGAGGAATCCGGATTCACCTGACGGATGCTCTCGTCCTCGTCCACACGGTAGATCTGGGGCTGTACATTATAAGAATACTCTACCGAGGAGACACTGTCAGAGATGTCGCAGTCATCACTCTCGAGATAGGCCTTCAGGCTCTTCAGGTCGTTGGAGGTGATGCCGGAGACCATCTGGGTGATGAGCTGACGCACCGGCACCATCCCTTCACCGAGATCGGTGCTCGTGGTCTGGTCGGGCGGATCCGCTGCCAGCAGGCTGGTCAGATCCATGCCGCTGCGCAGGATCTGGATGGGATATTCCGAAAGGGTATCCCGCTCCATGTCGGCGATATACTGGTTCACACCGGTGGACAGGGAGATGATCAGTGCAATGCCGATGATGCCGATGGAACCCGCAAAGGCAGTGAGCAGGGTGCGGGTCTTTTTGGTCCAGAGGTTGTTGAAGCT
>CALDLZ010000393.1 GCA_937915335.1 uncultured Faecalibacterium sp. | reverse complement strand
TTTTGATTTGTCTACTTCTTCCACAAAGGCGGCAAACTGGTTTTGGAGTTCAATTGGCGGAAATGGAAATTTAATTGAAGAAAGTTGACTTTTGCTCAAGATACCTTTAAGTGCCATGTTGATAGTTTTATGAATGGCAGGTTTTGATAGAATCATTAGCCAATAAAGATATAAAACATTATCACAAGTTGGAGTAATCGCATTGATTTGCTGATTGAATGCAACTCTTCGATTGGCTACCGCAACATTTCCAATACAGTTAAGACTTCCTGCAATGCACGTCATAAGTAGGCTGCCTGATTCGACAAAGCGGCATTTTGGGAAGCCAATTTCTGATAAATATTCTTGAGCTGGAGTAAGGAATGTTGATGGGGTGTTAATATTATCTGACTTTATCCATTCAATAAATGTCCCATAATTTTCTGGTTCTGCGCGAGATGGCGTATTTCCAGTTATTATTTCACACCGTTGCCCAAGTTCAACAGTTGGCCAATTAAAAGGATTGTTTACAGGGTCGCCAAACATTTCGACAAATCGAGCTTTGACAAGTTCATCCAGCTTGGTAAGTTGCTGCTGTCTGAGCTCAATACTAGATGATACTCGATTGAGCATATTTACGATTTCAAGCTGATTATCGTATTCATGAAGCTGGATTTTTGTAGTAGATAAGGTAGCCTTGTTCAGCGTGGCACCCATAACTGCTTTATTGGTTCCTTTACTCCAGTCCTTGGAACGAAGCAAGTAATACAAGTATTCCGGCGAAATCTTTTTGACTCCTTTATCAATAAAGGCCATAATAGCTTCGTTGGAGTACATCGCTTTTTCTGTTATTGCTACCTTTCCCAAAGACAGCTTAAAGCTCATTATGACCGTATTGGCGGGAATCCTTTTGATGCCACTTTCTGCGACAGCTGAATCTGAAAGCGTCTCTTTTGTATTTGATATATATTTTCCTGAGTTCGTCAAATCTGCAATAGAAATCCAGCTGTTTTCGGATTTTTCCCAATAACTTGAGTTATCTCTTGATGGGGTTTTGCCCATCTGGAGAGTAAAAAGTTCCGACAGGGCGTATTCCATAAACTCTCTCCCACAAATTAGAAGTTGCCTTCTCAGGCGATAAACTTCTGGTGGGAGGTCTTTACGTTGTTCTGATTCACGATTGCATACTGCATGGTAGTGCCAATTTGCGAATGACCGAGAATTTTCTGCACCTGTTCAATGGGCATACCTTTGTCGATAGCACGGGTAGCCATGGTACGGCGGAATTTATGCGGGTGGATTTTGTCCAGATTCAGTTCCCGGCCCAATTCCCGCAGACGGATTTCAACGCCGCTGATTTTCAAACGGTCAAAGGGAGCATCCAGTGTCACAAACAGAGCCGGGTTTGCATCGGTGCGGGAGCGCAGATAGTCCTGCAAGTGCAGCTTGGCCTTGGCGTCAAAGTAAACGCGGCGCTCCTTGTCGCCTTTGCCGAACACCACACACTCGCGGGCTTCAAAATCAATCTCCGAGATGTTCAGATTCACCAGTTCCCCCACGCGGATGCCTGTGGAATACAGCAGGTCGATCATGGCAAGGTCGCGCACACACTTGCAGTTGTCCCGCAGGCGTTCAATGGCTTCATCCGAGATGATTTCTTTCACGGGCTGCTTGGTTTTGATTTTGTGGATACGGCGCATCGGACTCTTGAGAATATAGTCCTCTTCTTCCAGCCACGAGAAAAAGCTGGAAATGTTCCGGCGCACATTGTCGATGGTTACTTTGCCGCAGTTGTTGATTTTTTGATATTCCACCAGATAACGTCGGATTTCTTCTGTGGTCATCTTGCGCAGGGGCGTGTTCACAGTTTGCAAAAGCCGTTCCACTGTAACACGATAATACTGGATGGTGCGCTCAGAGCAGCCCTCGATTTTCTTGGCATCAAGGAACAACTTCAGGTATTCCTCGTTGGAAATCTGCTCTTTCTGAGCTTCGGATTCAGAAAACGTCTGCAACAGAACCTCTTGCAGCTTTTTCATCTGTGCAACATTCAGGTACTCTGCCATCTCATTGATGATCTTCACGATTTTGTCTTCCATATTGGCACACTCCTTTTCTGGTGTACCAACATCCTGCTCCGGCAAAGTGCCTGTTTTTGCTTATTTTCAGCCAAAATACTGTTGCATCAAGCTGTCAAAGAGTAATTGCGTCTGGTCAAGGGCTTTCTGCACTTCAACTTTTGATTTGTCTACTTCTTCCACAAAGGCGGCAAACTGGTTTTGGAGTTCAATT
>CALDLZ010000392.1 GCA_937915335.1 uncultured Faecalibacterium sp. | reverse complement strand
ATCTTGTCTTTTTCTTTTTTGCCAAATCCAAAGAGGCCCATTGGTTCTCTCCTTTTTCAGGTTTAATTCGTATCTTCTATTATACCTACGAAACCAGCGTCGCGTCAACCTGTTCCAGGTCAAGCTTGAGCAATTTCGACACGCCGTCCTCCTGCATGGTCACGCCGTACAGGACGTTGGCGGCTTCCATGGTGCCGCGGCGGTGGGTGATGACGATGAACTGCGTCTTGTCGCTCACCCTGCGCAGATACTGCGCAAACCGGCTGACGTTGGCATCATCGAGGGCGGCTTCGATCTCGTCCAGGATGCAGAACGGGGCCGGGTTGACGGCCAAAATTGCAAAATAAATGCTAATGGCCACCAACGCCTGCTCACCGCCGGAAAGGGCTTCCAGATTCTTGATGACCTTGCCCGGCGGGGCTACCTGAATGCCGATGCCGCAGGAAAGCACATCGCTTTCATCCTCCAGCGTCAGGCTGGCTTCGCCGCCGCCGAACAGCTCGGCAAAGATGCGGCCAAAGTTTTCGTTGATGGCCCGGAAGCTGTCGGTGAAGATCTCCTTCATCTGGCCGGACAGGCTGGCGATCATCCGCGTCAGCTCGTTTTTACTGCCCTCCACATCGGCCACCTGGGCACTCAGGGTATCGTAGCGCTCTTTGACTTCCTTATATTCCTCAATGGCGCTGACATTCACATTACCCAATGCCCGGATTTTATTGCGCAGGTCGGCCACCTGTGCCCGCAGAGCGGGCAGGCTGTCGAACTCCACACAGAGTGCTTCGGCCTGGCTCACCGTCAGCTGGTACTCATCCCAGAGCTTGGCGGCGGTGGCATCATATTCACTCTCCGCGGCTGCCTTCCGCTCGGCAAGGCGGGCCATCTCCCGGCCCATCTCCTCGCGGCTGTCGGCGGCGGTGCGCGCCCGGGCCAGCGCTTCGGTCTCGGCCTGCTGGCGGGAAAGCCGCTGTTCCGTGGCCTTTCGGATCTCCGCTTCCTTCGCTTCGATCTCAGCCCGGCTGTCGGTCTTGGCCTTGCGGATGGCTTCGATCTCGGCCCGGCAGGCATCACTGCGGGCGGCAAGGGCGGCAAGGCTCTCTTCCAGAGAAGCCCGGCGGCTCTCGGCATCCCGGGTGCGCTGTTCCAGCGCCTCGATCTGGGCCTGGGCAAGTTCGGCATCCTTCTGGCGGCTCACCTGTTCCAGCCGCTTGGCGCTGACCTGTTCGGCCAGTGACCGCTGCTGGGTCAGGAAAGCATCGTCACCCTCGGCAATGCGGCTCAGCTCACCCGATTTCGCTTCGATCTCTCCCGCCAGTGCCGCTTCCTGAGTCTGGGCCTGTGCGGCCTTTTCCCGGCTGTCGGCCAGCTGGGCGTTCAGGGTGTCGATCTCTTTCCGCCGGGCGGCGAGAGCCGTCTCGGCCTGCTCTACTGCACCTTCCAACCGCTTTCGCTCCGCTTCGGCCCGGACCCGGTCATTGGCGGCGGTGATCTGCTCGCTGTTAGCGGCCGTCAGCTCGGCGTTCAGAGCATCGGCCTGCTGCTTGCACTGGTCGGTCTTTTCCTGGGCGGCAAGGCATTCCTTCTGCAGCTTTGCGGCCTTGATCCGTAGTTCTTCCAGCTCCTGTTTGCGGGTAAACAAACCTGCGCTGCGCTGGACACTGCCGCCGGTAAAGCTGCCGCCCGCGTTGACCACCTGACCATCCAGTGTGACGACCTTGTTGTGGAAGCCGTTGTCCCGGGCCACCCGGGAAGCTTCGTTGATATCATCCACCACGATGATACGGCCCAGCAGGTTGGAGACGATGCTGCTGTACCGTGCGTCAGCCTTGACCAGACTGCTTGCCAGCCGTGCCGAACCGGACAGCCGCCCCCGGAACACGCCGGGCTGGACAGTATCCAGCGGCAGGAAGGTGGCACGGCCCGCGTTCTCACTGCGGAGCAGGGCGATGCCTGCCTTGGCGGCGGCTTCGTTCTCTACCACGATGTTCTGCAAGGCACCGCCCAATGCCGTCTCAATGGCGACCTCCCGGCCCGGCTCCACGCTCAGGATGGAGGACACCGGCCCGATGACACCCCGCAGCCGCCGGGCGGATGCCGCCCGCATCACGGTCTTGACGGAGTTCTGGTAGCCGTCCATGTTCTTTTCCAGTTCCCGCAGAACGCTGAGCCGCTGGCGTGCGGCATCCAGCTCCCGGTTCAGGCGCTGTTCCGCGTTGTCGGCTTCGTCCAGCGCGGCCCGGCGGCTTTTCAACTTGAGTTCCAGACCGGCCCTGACATTTTTCAGCTGGTTTTCATTTTCAGCCAGAGCGGCAAGATACCGCACGGTATCCTCCAAGTCCTGCTTTGCGTCATCCCGTTGGACGGCCAGCACCTCGGCGGCCTCTTCCAATGCGGGCAGGCGGCTCAGGGCCGTCTCGGCGGCGGCTTCGGCGGCAGCCTTTGCCACCTGTGCTTCGGTGTGCTTGGCGGTCAGCGCCGCCACCTCACCGCGCAGGGTATCCCGGCGGGCCCCGCTCTGGTCATTTTCCATGGTCAGCCGTGCCAGCTCGTCCTTCAGGGCATCCAGCTCCGCGGCCAGCTTCTGGCCAGCCAGCTCCATGCTCTTTGCCACGGCACGGTGGCGCTCCAACGCAGCGGCGGCTTCGGTGCTGTCCTGCTGCCCGGCTGCGATCTCAGCCCGCAGGTCGGCGGCACTCTCCTCGTTGCGGGCAATGTCATTTTCCAGCACGGCGATGCGGCTCTCGCTGCCGCTGATCTGCTCGGTGATGCTGCGGATATCCCCATTCAGGCGCTCGACCGCAATGGTCAGCTGCTGTGCCTGCATCCGGATCTCCTCAGCCTCGCTCTCGGCGGCCTTGGTCTGGTTGTCGAACCGTTCATAGTCGGCCTGGGCCGTCTCGTAATCCCGCACCTGACGGCGCACGGCTTCCTTGGCCCGGTGCACGCCGTCCGTCCACAGGGTCACCTCCAGCGTCTTGCGCCGGGCGCTCAGTTCCAGGAATTTTTGAGCCTTTTCGCTTTCCTTTTCCAGCGGGCCCACCCGGGCCTCCAGCTCACTCAGGATATCCCGCAGGCGCTCCAGATTCTCGGCGGCGGCGGCAAGACGGCGCTCGGCCTCGTTTTTGCGATAGCGGTATTTGGCAATACCGCAGGCTTCCTCAAAAATCTCCCGGCGCTCGCTGCTCTTGGCCGCCACGATCTCGGCAATGCGGCCCTGCCCGATGACCGAATAGCCGTCCCGACCGATGCCGGTATCCAGCAGCAGCTCATACACATCCTTCAACCGGCAGACCTGCCCGTTGATGCTGTACTCGCTCTCGCCGGAGCGGTAATATCTGCGCCCGATGGTCACCTCGTCCGCTTCCACATCCAGCGCGTGGCTGCTGTTGTCCAGCGTCAGGCGCACCTGGGCAAAGCCCATGGCCCCCCGCCGCCGGGTGCCTCCGAAGATGACATCCTCCATCTTGCCGGCGGCCCGCAGCTGGCGGGCGCTGGTCTCGCCCAGCACCCAGCGCACGGCATCGGAAAGGTTCGATTTGCCTGAGCCGTTGGGGCCCACCACGCCGGTCACGCCCTCGTCAAAGGTGATCTTGACCTTATCGGGAAAGCTCTTGAAGCCCTGGATCTCCAGTTCCTTGAATACCATTTACTTTTCCTTTATCACGCCCAGAAGCTTGAGCGCCTCCCGGGCGGCGTGCTGCTCGGCCATCTTCTTGCTGCGGCCCTCGCCCCGGGCGACTTTGTCGGAGTTGAAGCGGACAGCCACCACAAAGTGCTTGTCGTGGTCGGGGCCGCTCTCTTGCTCCACCACATAGCTCAAACGCTCCTCGGGGTTCTGCTGGACGATCTCCTGCAGGCGGGTCTTGTAGTCGGCCTCGGCGTGCTTGCCCTCGGTGATGAAGGGCAGGATGAAGCTCTTGGCCACCTCCATGCCGCCGTCCAGATACAGGGCGGCGATGACAGCCTCAAAGGCATCGGACACCACACTGGGGCGGGTGCGGCCGCCGCAGCGCTCCTCGCCACGGCCCAGGCGCAGGTATTCACCCAGGTTGATCTCCTGGGCGAATTGGAACAGTGCCCCCTCGCTGACCAGACTGGAACGGATGCGGGTCAGGTCGCCCTCGGGACGGTCAGCATAGGCGTGGAACAGGTAATCTGCCGAGACGATCTGCAGCACGCTGTCCCCCAGAAATTCCAGCCGCTCGTTGTGCTGCACCGGCACCCGGCTCTCGTTGGCGTAGCTGGTGTGAGTGAGTGCCGTTTCCAGCAACTTCGGATTCTTGAACTTGTAACCAATAATTGTTTCCAACTGATGGCTCATATGTCTTAGCTCCCTTGAATCTCTGATTATTCCTCTGTTTTGCTTGCGGCGTTCAGCTCATCCAGCGCGCGCTGCATGGTGCCGCACAGGTCGTTCTCCACGCAGATCTTGGCCTGCCGGATGGCGTTCTTGATGCCCTTGGCCTTGGAGGAGCCGTGTGCCTTGATGACCGGCTGTTTGGCACCCAGGAAGGGGGCACCGCCGTACTCCTCGCTGTCCATCTGGTGTTTGAGGCTGCCCACACCGCTCTTAAGCAGCAGATAGGCGATCTTGCCGCCCAGGTTTGCCAAGAACATCTCCTTGAGCATTCCCAGCAGCATCTTGGCCACGCCCTCGGTCAGCTTGAGGATGACGTTGCCGGTGAAACCGTCACAGACCACCACATCCACATCGCCATTGGGCACGTCCCGGGGCTCGATGTTGCCCACGAACTTGATGCCCGGGGTCGTCTTGAGCAGCTGGTGGGCCTCTTTGAGCATCGGGGTGCCCTTGCTCTCCTCAGCACCGTTGTTTGCCAGTGCCACGGTAGGCTCGGTACGGCCCTCCACCTTATTCACATAGCAGCTGCCCATGACCGCAAAGGCGGCCAGCATCTCGGGGCGGCACTCGACATTGGCACCGCAGTCCAGCAGCAGATATGCCTTGTTCTTGGCGGGCACCATGGTGGCCAGCGCCGGGCGCTTCACGCCCTTGAGGGTGCGCACGATCAGGCTTGCGCCCACATGGAGCGCGCCGGTGCTTCCGGCGGAGACGAAGGCATCACCCCTGCCCTCTTTCAGCAGGTTCAGGCCCACCACAATGGAGGAATCCTTCTTGCTGCGGATGGCCTTTGCAGGCTCGTCGCACATCTCGATGGTCTCGGTGCAGTTCACCAGCTCGATGCCATCCAGCAGGATGTTGTGCTCGGCGGCAGTCTTGCGCACCAGCTCCTCATTGCCCACGCCGATGACCTGCACGCCGTACTCCTTCACGGCCTGCGCGGTACCTTCCAGCACGGCCAGCGGGGCATTGTCGCCGCCCATCATATCAACGATGATCTTCATAGAGATTCTCCCTTCTTAAAGTGGTTTCTCGTCCAGCCACTGCTGGAAGCTGGCCACGGCCCGCTGGGCCACAGCCATGTAACGCAGGCGCTTGTCCCGGGGGCGGGTCTCCTCCGGCAGCGGGGGCAGGATGCCCATATTCGCGCCCATGGGCTGGAAATGCTTGTTCTCGGTGGTCAGATACTGGATCAGCGCGCCGCACATGGTGTCCACCGGGGGCGGGGGCAGCTGTTTACCCTCCAGACGGGCGTAGATGCTCCGGGCAGCCAGCAGACCGCTGGCGGCACTCTCCATATAACCCTCAAAACCGGTGATCTGGCCCGCAAAGAACACGTTGGGGTGCTCCTTCAGGAACAGGCCCGCGTCCAGCACACGGGGTGCATCCAGGAAGGTATTGCGGTGCATGACACCGTACCGCACGAACTCGGCGTTCTCCAGCCCCGGGATCATGCTGAACACCCGTTTCTGCTCGCCCCACTTGAGGTTCGTCTGGAAGCCCACGATGTTATAGAGGGTGCGCTCCTTATTCTCGGCCCGCAGCTGGACATTGGCCCAGGGGCGGTGGCCGGTGTTGGGGTTCACCAGACCCACCGGACGCAGGGGGCCGAACCGCATGGTGTCGGCACCCCGGGCCGCCATGATCTCGATGGGCATACAGCCCTCGTAGACCGTGACGGTATCGGCCTTTTTGCCGTGGGCATCCGGGTCGGGCTGGGCACCCTGCTCGGCACCGGCATCGAACTCGTGGAGGGGGGCACGCTCCGCCGAAGCCAGTGCTTCATGGAATGCCTCATACTCCGCCTTGTTAAAGGGGCAGTTCAGGTAATCGGCCTCGCCCCGGTCATACCTGGATGCTGCAAACACCTTGTTATAATCCAGGCTCTCAGCCGTGACGATGGGGGCCACGGCATCGTAGAAATGGAGCCGCTCGTCGCCGGTCAGGCGGCCGATCTCATCAGCCAGCTTTCCGTCAGTCAGGGGGCCGGTGGCCACCAGAATGGGAGCACTCTCGTCGATATGCTCCACCTGTTCCCGCACGACGGTAATATTGGGGCATTCTTCCACCCGCCGGGTCACGGCGGCGCTGAACACGTCACGATCCACAGCCAGCGCGCCGCCGGCGGCCACACGGGCTTCCTCGGCGGCATCCAGCAGCTGGCTGCCCATCCGGCGCATTTCCTCTTTCAGCAGGCCGGAAGCGGAATCCAGCCGCTCGGCCTTCAGGCTGTTGGAACAGATCAGCTCCGCAAAGCCCGCGCTCTTGTGGGCGGGGGAAAAGTGGATGGGCTTCTGCTCGTACAGCGTCACCTGCACGCCCTTGCCCGCCAGCCACAGCGCCGCTTCGCAGCCCGCCAGACCGGCTCCTAATACAGTAACCTTATAATTCATATCGCTTAATCCTTT
>CALDLZ010000391.1 GCA_937915335.1 uncultured Faecalibacterium sp. | reverse complement strand
CAGCCCGAACCGGGTGATCAGGGTCTGAACCTCCAACTCCTGCATCAGACGGACGGCGGCGGGCTTGTTCCCCTCACCCACCTTGTAAGCGCCCTCGGCGGTGTCGATGGGCGCGTCGGTGCGGATGGTGCCCAGTGTGTGGCTGAGGTAGGCTTCCTCCCGGTAGGCTAGCAGGTTCTCCCGCTGCCGGGGCTTGATGATGGGACTGTCCAGATGATGGTACACATTGTCCAGCGTGCCGAAGTTCTGGATCAGTGCCATGGCGGTCTTTTCGCCAATGCCCCTCACACCCGGGATGTTGTCGGACGCGTCGCCCATCAGGCTCTTCACCTCGATGAGCTGTTTGGGCTCAATACCGTATTTATCGTGAATGGCATCCAGATCCATGGTCACCGTTTTGCTGCGGCCCATGGCGTTGGTGGCCAGCAGCACGGTGGTGGTCTCGCTCACCAGCTGCAGGCTGTCGCGGTCTCCCGTTGCCAGAAAGCAGTCGTCCTTGCGGGCCTCGCAGGCAGCAGCCAGTGTGCCAAGAATGTCGTCGGCCTCCCAGCCCTTTGCCGTCACCTGACGGTAGCCCAGGTCGGTGAGCAGCTCCTTCAGGATCGGCATCTGCTGGGCCAGCTCGTCCGGCATTCCGTGACGGGTACCCTTGTAGTCCTCGTACATCTCGTGCCGGAAGGTGGGGGATTTCAGGTCAAAGGCCACCGCTACCTCGTCGGGCTCACATTCCCGGAGCAGGGAGTTCATAATATTCAAAAAGCCGAAGATGGCGTTGGTGTAACGACCGTCCTTGGTGGTCAGCAGCTTGATGCCGTAAAAGGCACGGTTGGCAATGCTGTTGCCGTCAATGACTAGTAAACGCATAGTCAGTTTCCTCCATTGCATTATTACTCATTTTATAGTATAACACAAAACAGGAGCCAGCGGGAGATTTTGCAGAAAAAAAGCCCTTTCCCGGAGGAAAAGGCAAAGCAAAAGGAAAAAGCTTACTCGGAGATGGTGATGGCGTTCACCGGGCAGGCCTGCGCGGCTTCCACGGCGGTGGGCACGGTGTCGGGCGGCAGCTCGCCCGGTGCGGCGATGGCCAGAGTGCCCTCCATCTGGAACACCTCGGGACAGATACCGGCGCACTGGGTGCAGCCGATGCAGAGGTCGGGGTCAACGAATGCTTTCATGGAAAATCCTCCTTTTGTAAACGGGCGTGCCCTCTCAGTCAAAGCCTGTCGGCTTTGCCAGCTCCCCCTTCGGGGGAGCCAAGAGTGGCTTGC
>CALDLZ010000390.1 GCA_937915335.1 uncultured Faecalibacterium sp. | reverse complement strand
CCGCAGGCTGGTGATCATGGGGAACATGATGCTCATATTGCCGTAGGCGGAAGCCCGCAGCAGGGCCCGCAGCTGAGTCTTGAAGAAATCCTTGCGGGTCAGGCAGATGCGGATGGCACGATACCCCAGAGCGGGGTTGTCCTCGTGATCCAGCTTCATATAGTCCACGGTCTTGTCCGCGCCGATATCGCAGGTGCGCACGACCACCTTCTTGGGGGCCAGACTCTCCAGCACCTGCTTGTAGGCCTCGAACTGATAGTCCTCTGTGGGGTAATCCTTGCAGTTCAGGTAGACGAATTCGGTGCGGAACAGGCCCACGCCGCCCGCGTCGTTCTGCTGGACAGCGCCCACGTCACTCATGCCGCCGATGTTGGCAAAGACCTGCACTGTCTTGCCGTCCAGGGTGGTATTGGGCTTGCCCTTGAGCTCGGCCAGCAGGGCCTGCTTCTTCTGGTCCTCCTGCTGGCGCTTTTTCAGGCTCTCCAGCAGATCGGGGGTGGGGTCTACATACACACAGGCATTGTAGCCGTCCACCACAGCCATCTTGCCGTCCCAATCGTCCTGGATCTCCTTGCACTGGATCAGGGCGGGGATGTTCATGCTGCGGGCCAGAATGGCGGTGTGGCTGTTGGAACTGCCCTCCCGGGTGATGAATCCCAGCAGCAGGCTCTTGTCCATACGGACGGTCTCCGAGGGGGCCAGATCCTCGGCCACGAGGATGCTGGGCTCGGTGCCCTGCAGGGTGGCGTTGTCCACGCCCTGCAAAATATCCAGCATGGCCTGTGCAATGTCAATGACATCGGCACTGCGGGCCTGCAGATACGGGTCAGCCATGGCGGCAAACACGGCGGCCTGGTTGTCGCCTGCCGTCTTGACGGCGTACTCCGCGCACTTGTGCTGGCTGTTGATGATATCCTTGATGGCATCCACGAAGTCGTCATCATCCAGCATCATGGCGTGAATGTTGAACACCTCGGCGATGTCCTCACCGGCTTCGGCCAGCGCCTTTTCATAGAGAGCGGTCTGCTGGTCGATGGCCTTGGCCCGGGCTTCCTCGAAGCGGGCTTCCTCTGCCACCGGATCCGCCACATCAGCGGTGGAGATCACGGTATCTTTTTTCTTGTAAATTTTCAGCTTGCCGATGGCAATGCCATTCAGGATGCTTTTACCAGTTCCTACCTGCATCGTTGGTACTCTCCTTTGCTTGCAGCTTTCGTGCGAAAAAGCCCCCGCAGGGTCTCCCGCAAGGGCTTTTGTCCGCAGATGATGGATCAGACGTTCTCGGTCAGGAACTTCTGGATGGCCTCGGCGGCGGCGGCTTCATCGTCGCCCTCCACCTTGACGGTCACGGTGTCACCCTGCTTGACACCCATGCCCATCAGTGCCATCAGCTTGCGCAGATCGCAGGTCTTGCCGTCCTTCTCGAGGGTAGCGGTACTGGTAAAGCCCTTGGCCACCTTGACGAGCAGACCGGCCGGGCGCGCGTGGATGCCGCAGGCATCCTTGACAGTGTACTGGAATTCCTTCATAATCATTTTCTCCTTACTTCATCCCATTTAGAATCCGGACGGCCCTGCCACTCCGGACGCGGCCGATATGCCGCAGGATGTTACTATTATTATAAACCCACTTCGTTATTTTTTCATCATTTCAAAGTGCCAATTTTTTGGTGGAAATTTTGGTGCTATTGAACAGAAGTTTTCATCCGAATTTTCCACCATATTTTATTCGACAGGATACCCCTCGGCATCCAGCGGCAAGTCGGTGTACTGAGCCGCTTCGGGCACCGTGGAATCCGGCTCGCCGCTGGTCTGCTGGCTCTGCTCCGCCGCGCCCAGTTCCTCGTCGTGGCGCTCGCCCCAGTCCCCGCTGTAATCCTCGCCGGATACCTGCTCGGCTTCCTGCTGCTCGGCCAGCACCATCGCCGTCTGGGCATCCTTCAGGCCGATCACGGTGCCCGAGGGCTTTTCCAGCAGGTAGGCGCCCACCGCTTTTTTGCGGTAGACCAGCAGCACACCATAGCGACTGGTCTCGCCGCTGCTGGCCGCCGGGATCAGGGCCGTCCACTTTTCCACCGTTTTCCCCTTGTAGCGTGCAAGGTCCATACCGCTCTGCTGCACCACCCCGTTGAAGGCCGAGAAGCTGTCGTCCCACTTGCGGGGGATCTTGACCTTATCCGCCGTGATGGACGCGCCGTCCACATCCAGCCCGTAACCCGTGAACCAGGTCTGGATATCCTGCGCACTCTCGATCTTGCCCACACTCGCCGAGGCCGTGACGGTGCGGGTGCTGATGTACCGTCCCAGCATGGCGCTGAAAACCACCAGCGCGCAGCAGAGCACCCCGGCCCCCACCTTCTTCAAGCTCGTCTTGTTCAGCGTTACCACAAACATGCCGTTCCCTCCCACCCGTTGTGTTCTGGAAAGAGTATATGGGGCAGGGCTGGGGAATATGTTCCCGAATGCAAAAAGAGTGCTCCTGCCGATTGGCGGAAGCACTCTTTTTTCAATGCGATGCTATGATTACTCGATCAGGCCGTTCAGCAGGGCCAGGCACTTGCGGCTGTGCAGCTTGCGGATGGCCTTGGCCTCGATCTGGCGGACACGCTCACGGGTGACACCGAAATCGCGGCCGACTTCCTCCAGCGTGCGGGGACGACCATCATCCAGGCCAAAGCGCAGGCGAATGACCTTTTCCTCACGGGGGGTCAGGCTCTTGAGGGCCTGATTGATCTGCTGGGCCACCATGGCACGGTCAGCGGCCTTGCCGGGGGCCTCGGCGTTCTCGTCGGCGACGAAATCACCCAGGGAGGAATCCTCCTCCTCGCCCACGGGACTTTCCAGGCTGGCGGGTTCCTGCGCCATGCGCTGGATCTCGCGCACACGCTCAACGCTCATATCCATGGCCTTTGCCAGCTCCTCGGGGGTGGGCTCGTGGCCGTTCTGGTAGACCAGCTGGTTGGTAGCCTGACGCATCCGGTTGATGGTCTCGACCATGTGCACCGGGATGCGGATGGTACGAGCCTGATCCGCAATGGCACGGGTGATAGCCTGACGGATCCACCAGGTGGCGTAGGTGGAGAAACGGAAGCCGCGGTCGCAGTCAAACTTCTCGGCAGCCTTGATCAGGCCGATGTTGCCCTCCTGGATCAGATCCAGGAACGCCAGGTTATGGCCGACGTGCTTCTTGGCGATGGAAACCACCAGACGCAGGTTGGCTTCGCTCAGACTGCGGCGGGCGTTCAGGCCGTCGCGGCGGATCTTGAGCAGCTCCTGACGGCGCTCCTCGGTCAGAGGGCCGTTTTCCACAGCCTCCATGGCTTCCTCTTCGGCAGCCTTTTCCTCGTCATCCTCACTGGGCTTGGCGTTGCCGTCCTCGTCCAGATCCTCGGTGTAGCTCCGGCTGTTCTCGTCCTCCTCGAACGAGAAGCGGGCGCTGTTCTTCTTGATGTACTCGGGCGCGCCGTACTTCTGACGGTCGGCCTGAAGGATGTGGGCGGCCTCGGCACCGGCGTGGATGCGCTTGCTCAGATCCACCTCCTGCTCGGCGCTCAGCAGCGGGATCTGGCCGATCTGCTTGAGGTAGTTCTTCACGGGGTCGTCCAGCAGCTCATCCATAGCGGCCTTCAGATCCGCAGGGTTCTCTTCAGGCTCTTCCTCAGTTTCTTCGTTCAGGCCCAGCTCGTCGCTGTTGGCCTCTGCATTTTCGACCTCCGCCATAATGCCTTCCACATCCAGGCTGGTCTCTCCGTCGGCCTCGTCATCCAGAATTTTGATGCCGCGCTCCTCCAGAAGCGTGTAAAGCGTCTCCACATCCATCCGGCACTGTGAAGCCAAAGCCTTGGCCTCACCCGCCGTCAGGGTGCCCTCGCCCTTCGTCAACAGTTCCTTCAAAGTCATGCCCATTTCGCTCTCTCCTTTTCACTGCGGCGCTGGCTGCGCCGTAAGTGATATCGTCTCATAGTTTTGCCGCCGCCGGGTGGTTCAAATCACCAGACCGCCGTTCACGCCGAACACCTGCCCGGTGATATACCCGGCGTTTTCCCCGGCCAGAAATACCAGCAGCCGCGCGACCTCGTCCGCACTGCCCAGACGGCCCACGGGGGTCTCCTCGGCCAGTGCGGCTTTGTCCTCTGCCGTAAAGGCAGCCATCATATCGGTGTCAATGACACCCGGGGCCACGCAGTTCACGGTGATGCCGCTGGGCCCTTCCTCTTTGGCAAGGGCCTTGGTCAGGCCGATGAGGCCCGCCTTGGCAGCGGAGTAATGCACCTCGCAGCTGCCGCCGGTCTGGCCCCACATGCTGCTCACGGTCAGGATGCGGCCCGCCTTACGGCGGATCATGCCCGGCAGGGCCAGCTGGCACAGGTGGAACGCGCCGGTCAGGTTCACATCCAGCATGTGCTGCCATTCCTCCGGGGTGATGTCGGTGAAAAGCTTCTGCTGGGCGATGCCCGCATTGCTCACCAGCACATCCACATGCCCAAGCGCCTGTTCCACGGTGTGGAATGCCACCTCACAGCTGGCGCGGGATGCCACGTCACACTGGACGGCCAGCAGGCCCGGCAGCTCCTCTTCCAGCGCTGCCGCCGCTTCGGCATGGGTGTGGTAGAGCACCGCCACCCGGTAGCCCTCCTGCCAGAAGGCATGGGCCGCAGCGGCCCCGATGCCCCGGTCGCCGCCCGAGATCAGCACACAGCGCCCGTTGGCTGCGGGTGCCTGGAGCTGTTCAGGCGCTTCCGGCTTTTCCGGCGCAGGCTCCGCGGGTGCCTGTTCCTGCGGGGCCGGTTCCGTTTCCGGCTCCGGGGATGGTTCCGGTGCCGGGGCCTTGGGTGCCTCGTCCTCGTCGTTCAGGTCAAAGGTCAGTTCAAATTCATCATCGTACAAGAGTCAGCCCTCCTGTCGCTTGTTCTCTGCCCGCAAAAATCTTCACAGGCAGGAAGGTCTTGCCCGCCGCCGCACCCCCGGGCTGCGCTCTGCTCCACTCTCCGGTCAAGGCCGGTCCTGCGGCGAGCCCACTGGTCTGTGCGTGTGGTTTCGACAAGTTACCATTAAATAATATAGCACAATTCAGCGAAAAAAGAAAGTGGGAACCGCCGTTTTTCTCGTGGTTCCCACTTTTTTTCACGTTTTCAGGGCTGAACAGGCGGTTTCCAGCGGGGCTTTGCGGCCCGTTTTTCCCGCAATTGGAGGAAAAACTGCTGTAACAGCGCCTGCGCTTCCTCGGCCCGCAGACCGCTCTCCACCACCGGGTGGTGGTTGAAGGGCAGGGCGAACAGGTCGGTCACGCTGCCGCAGCACCCGGCCTTGGGATCCGCCGCTCCGTAGACCACCCGCCTGATCCGGCTGTTGATGATGCCGCCGCTGCACATGGGGCAGGGCTCCAGCGTGACGAAGAGATCACACTGCCACAGCCGCCAGCCCCCCAGCTTTTTGCAAGCCGCGTCGATGGCCAGCAGCTCGGCGTGGTGGAGGGCGTTTTTCCCGGTCTCCCGGGTGTTGTGGGCGGCGGCAATGATCTCTCCGTCCCGGGCCACCACGGCACCCACGGGCACCTCGCCCAGGGCAGCGGCCTTGGCGGCTTCCTCCAGCGCCGCGCCCATCAGTTCATAGTCGGTCATCACATTCTCCCTTCTGCCAGCGCCCGGGCCAGCACCAGCCCATTGTTCAGGATATGCAGCACCACCCCGGGCGCAGGACTGCCGGTCCCCTCGGCGGCCCACCCGAAGATGAGCCCCATGCCCAGGGCATAGCACTTTTCCGTCAGGGTGCCGTGCAGGGCCGCAAAGAGCACCGCCTGCCCCAGAATGGCCGGGTTCCGGCCCAATGGGCGCAGGATGCGGAGCAGCGCACCCCGGAAGATCAGCTCCTCGGCCAACGGCAGCACCAGCAGGCTACGCACTCCCCCGGCCAACCCCTGCGGCAGTTCTGCCGCCCCGCCGGGGACAAGCATCGTCCAGACAGCGGCCAGCCCGGCCCAGGCAAGGGCCGCAATGCCCACCGCCCGCAGGCGATGACGGTTCTGTTCCTGCATCCTCCCTGCCCCCTCTCTTCTTCGCAGCACTTGATATTTATTGTATCATGTTTCGGCCAGTTTGTGCAAGAAGGGTGCAGGAATTGCGAAAATGCGAAGAAATTTTCGTTCAAACAATTGACATTTCTCGATCCGTCTGGTATATTTCTATACGACTTTTTTGATGATTTGGTCGGATATCCCGGCCTTGACTCCTTGGGAGGTATTTCTTATGATCCGCATTCTCACCGATTCCGCGTCTGACATCCTGCCCGCCGAAGCCGAGCAGCTGGGCGTGACCGTCATTCCTTTGAACGTCACGCTGGAGGACGGCACCGTGCTCCGGGACGGCGTGGACATGACTCCCACCGAATATTACGGCATCATGGCCCAGTGCCGTAAACTGCCCACCACCAGCCAGCCCAGCCCCGAACTGTTCGAGCGCTTTTTCATCGAGGCGGCCGCCGCCGGGGATGAGGTCATCGGCATCTTTCTCTCCCACGAGCTGTCCGGCACCTACCAGTGCGCCAAACTGGCCGCCGACATGGCCAATGTGGACAACGTCCTCTTCCTCGATTCCGAGAACGTCTGTCTGGGTGAGGGCCTGCTGGTGCGTCTGGCCGTCCAGCTGCGGGATGCCGGAAAGACTGCCGGACAAATCGCCGCCATCCTCGAGCACGCCAAGGAGCACCTGCATCTGGTGGCCGTCATCGACGATCTGAAGTATCTGCGCAAGGGCGGCCGCCTGCCCGCCGCCGTGGCTGTGGCCGGCGGAATGCTGGGCATCAAGCCCCTCATCTCCATCAGAGAGGGTAAGGTCGCCATGGCGGGCAAGGCCCGGGGCCTGCCCGGGGCTTATGTCGCCCTGTTCAAGAAGGTGGAGGAACTGGGCGGCATCAGCCCTCGCTTTGACGCGCTGGCAGGCTACACCCTCTCCCCTCGTGAGGTGCACCCCATCCAGACCTATTTGCAGGATAATCTGAACCGGAACGAGGCCCTCGTCCGGCAGATCGGTTGTGTCATCGGTACCCACGCCGGCCCCGGTGCCTTTGGTCTGGCGTTTTTCGATGAAGGGTTCACATTGTAATTTCCACACATATAAAAAGAGGAACTGCTCTTAAGCTTGGTGTTCGTAAAACAGTTTTCGAGAAATGACATGGCAGCTGCCTGTCAGGATTGGTTACGAGTACCCGGCTAGGCCGAGGAAGCAAAAAGTCCCATGTCCGCACCGCAAAGGTGTTGGCATGGGGCTTTTTGCATATCGGGGATAAAATGTAATTTCGGAAAACCAACCGTCTTGATTTTCTTTACGGATGCACTTTGCTCGAAAATATATGGTACAATAAGACTGCTCAAGCAAATGAACAGACGAGGTGAACGGTATGGACTCAAAAGAAGAATCCTTAAAACTGCGATCTGAATTCAAAGATTGTCAGAAGATACTCACAGCGATCGGCGACGAAACCAGACAGCATTTGATTGCTCTTATGATAATGGAAAAATGCAGTGGTACAAGGGTGGTTGGCATTGCAGAGAAAACGAATTTATCCCGACCCGCTGTATCCCATCATATGCAGATTCTGAAAGATGCAGGGTTTGTCTATGCGCATAAAGAAGGTACGATGGTCTATTATTCGCTTGATTTCAATACAGATGCAGTCAACAAACTGAAAGCCCTGATTGAACATATTGACGCATTGCTG
>CALDLZ010000389.1 GCA_937915335.1 uncultured Faecalibacterium sp. | reverse complement strand
ATTTTTAACAATGACAGCACCAACGGGAATTTCATTTTTTGTTTGTAGTGCAACAAATACAGCCATTTTGTTTCATCCTACAAAAATCCTTCCCTTAAGTCCATTCCATAACGCAATAAATGGGGAAAAATTATGCAAGTTGTCCATTTTTGAAGAAAATTTCTTGGTTGTAAAATCCAAAATAGCAGGATTTACAATGTAAATGGCGCAGGATTTACAAACGACAATCGTTGAATAAACTGATATATTAGATTTCGGAGATCGGCTCCTTCATTCTTGAGGGCCGTGGCAGACTTTAAGAATGAGCAAAGGAGTTGGATGCATTAAGTATAAGTAAAGGAGAATCATCATGGCAAAACAAAAGAAACCCCTGTATGATCCGGAAACTGGTATTCACCGCGCAAAGATCTGGGAGATCGCACTCTACGCCTTGAATAACAGTTCCACCAATATCTATGCGATGGCATTTATGTATGTCACCTATTTTCTGACTGGCTTCTGTGGTGTCGGTGTTGTGCTGGCAGGTACCATCACCACCATCATGCGCATCTGGGACGGCGTAACCGACCCCTTCGTTGGCATGATGGTCGATAAAACCAACACCAAGTTCGGTAAGAACCGTCCCTTCATTGTCATCGGCAATGTGATCCTGTTCGTGACCTCTGGTATCATCTTCCATGTCACTCCCAACCTGCCTATGGCAGCCCGTTTCCCCTTCTACATCGTGATGTACATGCTGTACATCATCGGTTACACCTGCCAGTGTGTCGTTACCAAGTCGGCTCAGTCCTGCCTGACCAACGACCCTGAACAGCGTCCCTACTTCGCAATTTTCGACTCTATTTACAATACTGTTATTTTCTCTGTCCTGCCTTTGTACGTCACCGGCACTCTGATGCCAAAACATGGAGGTGCTGCTGCTTTTACGGAGCCTGCTTTCTTCCAGGATCTATGGCTGTTCTGCGCTGCCTTATCTGCTGTTTGCGCTGTGGCAGCTATCGCTGGTCTGTGGCGCAAGGATCGTCTGGAGTTCTTCGGAACTGGTAAGGTTCAGAAGATTGGTTTCAAGGATTACGTCGATGTTATCTCCCACAACCGGGCCATTCAGATGCTGGTCGTTAACGCCTCCACCGATAAGCTGGCTTCCAGCATGATGTCCAACTCTGTCATCATGGTTATGCTGTATGGCATCATCTGCGGCGATTACAATCAGTATGGTCTAATGAGCGCTGCAACTTCTCTGCCCATCGTGATCGGTGGCATCCTGGTCATCAAGTTCATCGCTTCCAAGATGGGTCAAAAAACTGGTATGTTGGTCGGTACTTATGCGTGCATGATCTGCTTCGGCGCAATGTTCCTGCTGTTCTTGCTGGGCAATCCCAAGACTTTGGATATTGGCATGACCAACGGCCTGAACTTCTTCACCGCTGCTTTCGTTGTACTGTGGGTCGTCGGTCGTTCCTTCAACGCTATGTCCGGCAACCTGGTTATCCCCATGACCGCTGACTGTGCCGACTATGAGGTTTATCGTACCGGTAAGTACGTCCCCGGCCTGATGGGCACCCTGTTCAGCTTCGTGGATAAGCTGATCTCTTCTCTGGCATCCACTCTGGTGGCTCTGTTCTACTCTGTGGCAGGCTTCAAGGACGCTCTGCCCGACACCCTGACCCCGTACTCTGACAAGATCTTCTGGGCCACTGTCGCTCTGTTCGTCCTGCTGCCCATCGTCGGCTGGATCTGCAATGTTGTTGCTATGCACTTCTATCCCCTGACCAAGGAGAAGATGGAAGAGATCCAGGCTGAGATCGGCCGTATCAAGGCTGAGGCTGCTGCAAAGCAGGCTTAAACTTGAGCGCTTCTCAAGCAAATATTTGAACAAGGGACGGCTCTGCTGTCCTGCATCATAACCGGAAAAGTCCTGCGGCGGGCCCATCCTCTGCCGCGGGATTTTCTGGTATCTACGACCCGGAAGGAATACCACTATGGCAGAAGAAAACAAGCTGAACCCCACCCCTGAGACCGACGCGCGGGCCCCGGAAACGCCCGTGGAGCACACCCCTACCACCGGCGAGCTGCTGGGCGATGTGGAGCACTACGACGAGGAAAAGGACGAGTGGAGCACCGGCTATTACGGCACCGGAAGCCGCCAGCAGGTGACGGACGATGTCTTTAAGAAGCTGGAGACCGGCGAAGAGCTGACCCGTGATGACTTCATCAAGGCGGAGCTGGCTTTGCAGGATGCCAAGCAGGAAGCCGGTATCGACATTGAGAACGAGAAGAGCCCGGGCCTCATTGGCAAGTACCACGATTGGAAAAAGAACCGCACCAAGCACAAGGTGAACAAGAAGAAATACTGCCTGCTCTGCGTCCTGCTGGGCTGGTGCGGCGGCCACCGCTACTATGAAAAGCGGTATGTGCTGGCGGCTTTCTACACCCTGTTCTTCTGGAGCGTGGTGCCGTTCTTCCTCTGCGTCACCGATCTGCTCATCGCCCTGCCCATGCAGGCGGATGAGAACGGCGACATTATGATCTGATATTTTCCAGGTTCATTCATTTGCTCTTTGTAACAAAAAGGCCTGCGGCGTGCGCCGTGGGCCTTTTTGCTGTGTCTGCGGGCAGGCTTGGCTAACTGGCAATGTGCTATACTAGTATATCAGTGCTTTGTGCAATAAGCACAATAGAATTTTTCACGTTGGTGAAATTTTTCTCATAATCGTAAAAATGACCTGATTCACCTTAAAATTTTACTAACAGATATGCAAAATTGAGTTCATAATATAGACATAAAGTTCCTGAGGGGTCGGTGTGCAGTGGCAGCTGCGAGGGCTCCTGGGCAAATACGGAGAATTGTCCCTATAAACGAAGGAGAGAATGAAATGGCAAAAACCAGAAGTCTGCCGGATAAGTTCTACGATAAAGACTACGAACACAACGGCATCCACCGCGTTCCCCTGTGGCGCATTGCAGGTTTCGCCCTGAACAACACCGCCACTAACCTGTACCTGATGATGATGAACTACGCTACCTATTACCTGATGGGCTGGGTCGGCGTTGGCATGATGGTCGCTTCTTCCCTGACCATGATGATGCGTATCTGGGACGGTGTCACGGACCCGTTCGTCGGCTTTATGGTCGATAAGACCAACGGCAAGTTCGGCAAGAACCGTCCGTTCATCGTGATTGGCAACATCATCCTGTGCGTGACCAGCTTTATTGCGTTCCATGTCACCCACAAGCTGCCGGAGGCCGTTCGTTTCCCCTTCTATGTAATCGTCCTGATGATCTACTACCTCGGCTACACCTGCCAGTGTGTTGTTACCAAGTCCGCTCAGTCCTGCATGACCAATGATCCCAAGCAGCGCCCCATGTTCGCTTCTTTCGACGGCGTGTTCAACACCCTGCTGTTCGCTGGTCTGGGCGTTATCATCCCTCGTATTGCTGATGGCTACACCGATGTGGGCGGCTACGCTTCCACCCAGTTCATGCACACTCTGTGGCTGATGACTGCTATTACGTCCGCATGCTTCACCGCGATTGCTGTCATCGCTATCACTCCCAAGGATCGTCCTGAGTTCTTCGGCACCGGCAAGCCCGTCAAGGTTGGCCTGAAGGATTACTGGGATACCCTGAAGAATAACCGTGCCATCCAGATGCTGGTTCTGTCCGCATCTACCGATAAGCTGGGTTCCTCTGCAAAGTCCAGCGCCGTTACCGTTGCAATGTTCGCCTGCATCGCCGGTTCCAACCTGCTGCAGAGTAATGTTACCGGTCTGGTCACCATTCCCAGCTGCATCATCACCTTCCTGTTCATCAGTTACTTTGCAACCAAGCTGGGCCAGCGTCAGGCAATGCTGGTTGGCTCTGTTGGCGGCCTGGTCATCAATGGCGCGTTGGCAGCTCTGTGGCTGTGGGGCGATCCTACGACCATGACTTCCAACCCCGCTACCGGTGCTCTGAACTGGGGCTACTTCCTGATCCTGTACATCGTCCTGACCATCGCTGCTGCCGGCTTCCAGGGCATTTCCGGTAACATCGTTATCCCCATGACCGCTGACTGCGCCGACTACGAGGTTTATCGTACCGGTAAGTACGTTCCCGGCCTGATGGGCACCCTGTTCAGCTTCGTGGATAAGCTGGTTTCCTCCTTCGCTCCCATGGTCGCAGGCGTCATGTTCAGCATGTGCGGCTATACCGACCACAACCCCGTTATGGGTGACCCCGTTACCCCGGGCCTGCGCGGCGGCGTCGTCTTCTGCGCATACGGCATGATTATGCTGGGTCTGGTCTGCAACCTGATCGCTATGAAGTTCTATCCCCTGACCAAGGAGAAGATGGCTGAGATCCAGGATGAGGTCGCTCAGATCAAGATGAAGACTCTGGCAGAGAACAACGCTTAATTAGCACTTGCAATTTTCTGCGGAAACCTGTAAAATCAAATAAGAAGAACCGCTCGGCCTTGCGGCGGGCGGGTTTTTGTATCGTTTCAAAAATTCAGACAAGAGGTACACCGTAAATGGAAGAAAAGACACAGTGGGCGAAAGACCCTGACCATGGCTTCATCTGGAACACCATTGATCACCTGATATATTGGAGAGAACACCGTGAAAAGCACTGTGTCAACCGCAAGAAGTACATGCGCCTGTGTATCCTGGGCGCGTTTGGCGCTCACCAGTTCTATGCCAAGCGTCCCATCCTGGGCCTGCTGTATCTGGCAACGTTCTGGAGTGGCTTCTCCGCGGCTATGACCATTGTGGATTTCATTATTGCCGCACCCATGAAGCCGGATGAGGACGGCAATATCTGGCTGTAAAAACCACCATTCTGGCGGCCTTATGGCCGGAAAGGAAAATACCCTATGGATAATGTCATTCAGTTTCTGTTCAACACCAACCACGAGCAGCCCAGTATCGCGGTCTGGATCCTGCTGGTCGTGATTGCAATCGTGATCCCCAACTACACCAGATACCGGATGGAGAAGAAGCACTCCAATGATTCTGTCCCCACCCAGAACCCGGCCCGCCCGGCCCAGCGCAAGAAAAAGCGCAGCAAGAAGCGGTAATAAAGTGATGAGATAAAATAATGGCTCACAGAAAACTTTCTGTGGGCCGTTATTATTTGACCTATGATAGCAAAAGTGCTATCATAGGGCTGAGGATAAGGCCGCATACGGATGAGGAACATGGAATGTATACAGTCGAGTTTTACGAAAACGACAGGGGCGTTTCCGAGCTGTGGGATTTCTTGGAGGAGCTGCGGATGAAAAGCGTATCCAATAAGGATGCGAGAATACAATATAAACAAATCGTATTGTACATCCAGCTGCTGCAAGACAATGGAACACGACTTTCTGAGAATGTGACAAAGCATTTGACGGAGGATATCTGGAAGCTGCGCCCGGGAAATAATCGGGCATTTTATTTTTGCTGGCGGGGTGACCGGTTTGTGCTGCTGCACCAGTTCCGGAAGAAATCACAGAAAACACCACGCCATGAAATTGAATGTGCCAAGGCGGAACGGGATGACTGGTTTGCAAGAAAGGGTGAGTGAATATGAGGACTTGGGACGATTATAAAGAGCATGTGATGGCGGTGGATCCGGAGATGGCAAAAGACATCCGGGAAGCAGAAGCGATGTCTGCCATCGTAAAGGCAATGGTGGAACAGCGGAATGCGTTAGGGTTAAGCCAGCGGGAGCTGGCCGCGCTGTGCGGTATCCCGCAGTCCTCAGTGGCCCGGATTGAATCGTTCAAGACGGTGCCTAATCTGGATACTCTGCTGAAAATTTTCCAGCAGCTTGGCCTGAAGCTGACCGTGTCAGCAGCCTGATCGCTTTGATTACAAACAATAAAACCGCCCCGGCAGGGCTGCCTGTGCAGCACCCACCGGGGCGGTTCGTTATCTTTTGACTTTCAGATACGGGAAGCAGATTACTTCTTGATCTTGGTCAGCTGAGCGTTCAGGCCCTCGATAAAGCCATCGGGCATATTGATCATGCCAGCCATGGCCTCGGGGGTCATCTTCTTCATCATATCCCACATGCCAACGCCGGGCTTGATGTCAAAGTTGGTGGCCAGCTTGACAGCCTTTGCGGCGAGAGCCAGAGCCTCTTCGTTCTTGGCGATCTCTTCCATGGTGTCCTTGATGCTGTAATAGCCCTCGGGGAACTCCATCGGAGCCTCCAGATCCAGGCTGCCCATCTGCTTGAACCAGTTGGCAACGCCCTCCTGGCGCTCGTTGAACTCGGGCAGGGTGTAGGAAGCGGGTTCCTGCTCGACCTTCTCCAGCGTGATGGAATCCTTCACGTCGCCAGCAACAGCCAGAATGGTGTTGAAGCCTTCGTTCAGGGCGACATTGAACTTAAAGACGCGGTGAGCGGTCTGCTGACCGACTTCCTTGCCGTTAACATACAGCACAACGGTATCCTGGTTGGAGTAGACCTTGATCTCGGTGGTCTCGCCCGCGCGCTGAGCGTGGCGGCGGCCAGCGATATGGATCATGGGCACCTTGGACCAGTATGCCTGATAGACGAAATAGCTGTCCTTCTTGGTCTTGCGGTCAATGGTCATCAGGCCCTTGTTGTTGCGGCCTGCAACGCCGCCCTCGTTACGGGCTGCGCAGCCAAAGTCGAACATGTTCCAGCAGTGGGATGCCCACACCCAGGGACGATCCTCGAATACCTGAGCCATGTGCTCGTGGTACAGTGCCTGATACTCCTCGGTGTAGTCCTTGCACTGGGGATCGTTGCTGTGCCAGTTGATGATGCCCTCGGCACCGTACTCGGACACGCCGATGCAGATGTCGGGGTGCTCGGCGTGGAACTTATCCAGCCAGGGGCCGTTCTGCTCCATCTTGCCGCCGTACCAGCCAAAGTAGTGGTTGTAGCTCTCCAAGTCGGTGATGTGGTGCATGGGGCCGTTGACGGGGGTGGTGGAAACGTGTGCGATGGTGGTCAGACGGGTGGGGTCGAGCTCACGCACCAGCTTCTGCAGGTCATGGTGGTTGTCCACCAGCTGCTGGCTGATGCCGCCGATCAGGATCTCGTTGGACAGACCCCAGAACATGATAGAGGGGTGGTTGTAGTTCTGGATGATCAGTTCGGTCATCTGGTGACGGCAGTTCTCGTGAGCGGAAGGATCCTTCTTGAAGACGCTGATGAAGGGAATCTCTGCCCAGATGGCGAAGCCCAGCTCGTCACATGCGTCGTAGAAGTCCTGGCTGTGCTGATAATGAGCCAGACGGATGGTGTTGGCACCCAGCTCCTTGATGAGCATAGCGTCCTCGTAGTGGTCCTCTGCGGTCAGGGCATTGCCCTTGTACAGACGATCCTGGTGACGAGCCACGCCGCGCAGCGGGGTGGGCACGCCGTTGATGGAGAAGCCCTCGCTGGGAGTCACAGTGTAGCTGCGGACACCCACATTGGCGGAGATCTCGTCGAAGGTCTCGTTGTTCTTCTGCAGGCGGGCGATCACGGTGTACAGGTTGGGCTCGTCCATGCTCCACAGCTGGGCATCGGGAACGTACAGGGTGACCTTGGTGCTGTTGTAAGGACGCACGCCGGAAGCGACCTCGTTGCCGTAGCAGTCCTCGATGCTGTACATGACAGTGTAAGCATCCTCGCCGTTGGTGACCCAGCTCTCGATCTCGAAGGTTGCGCCGCCATCCTCGGTGGGCTTGGGGGTGACCTTGATGCCAGGGCCGCCGAAGTAATCCAGATCAAAGT
>CALDLZ010000388.1 GCA_937915335.1 uncultured Faecalibacterium sp. | reverse complement strand
CATCCAGGTCAAAGGAATCCATGACGCGGGCAAAGCGCACAGAATCGATCTGAAGCGATGCGAGTTTCAGCGTTTTTCCATCTTCGGCCACCAGTGTGCCGTTCTTGTAAACCTGCTCGACCTTGAAGGATTCCAGATTGGAAACCACGATCAGGTCCGCCAAATACCCCGGAGCCACGGCACCATGCTGCTTTAACCCGAAGTACTGTGCCGGGACCAGCGTTGTCATTTTGACCGCCAGCACCGGGTCTGCACCCAGCCGGATCGCTTTGCGGATATTAGCGTCCATATGTCCGCTGCCCAGCAGGTCACCGGGGTGCTTATCATCCGTCACCAGCATGCAGCGGCTGCAATAAGGCTCCCGGAACAGCGGCATCAGGGCCTCCATATTTTTGGCGGCCGTTCCTTCCCGGATCATGATGTATTGTCCGAGCCGGAGTTTTTCCATGGCTTCTTCCATATTGGAGCACTCGTGATCCGACTGAACACCGGCCGCAATGTAGGCGTTGAGGTCCTTATCGCTCAAAAGCGGTGCATGGCCGTCCACGATTTTCCCTGCTTCGGTGCAGTCGCAGATCTTCTGTAAAACCTTCGGGTCACAGCGCACCGTCCCATAGGCGTTCATCAGCTCTGCAAGCCCCAGCACGCGGGGATTGCGGTAGTACGGCCGAAGCTGCTCTGCGTTCAGCACCGCACCGGATTCATCCAGATCCGTGGCAGGCACGCAGGAAGGCAGCATGAAATAAACTGAAAGCGTCAGATCTTTTGTCGTTTCCAGCATGAAATCCAGGCCGTCAAGCCCTGCAACGTTCGAGATCTCGTGCGGGTCCGTGACCACCGCCGTTGTACCATGGGGCAGCACTGCCTGTTCAAATGCCGGCCCGCAGAGCATGGAGCTTTCGATGTGGATATGCCCATCGATCAGACCCGGGCAGACATACCGGCCGTGCAGATCGACTTCTTTCCGGCCATGATATGCGCCCACGCCTATGATCCGGTTTCCGCTGATGGCAATGTCAGCGGTGTCGATTTCATCAGTAAATACATTGACGATTCTGGCATTTTTCAAAACCAGATCGGCCAGAGCATCTCCTCTGCCCGCCGAGATTCGGCGTTTCAGTTCATCAGACTGCATAGAAGCATCTCCTCTCCGAAGTTCGATCTTCTCACCTGTGAATCGGCTTTGTCCTATTCTACCACGCCTTGCCGCTGTAGAAAAGATGTCCGGTCGCAAAAAATGCCCTCCGTGCGCCTTTTGGCAGCGCATAGAGGGCAAATCCCGTACACTTTCTTCGTCATTTTCCCAGCGGCAGGCAGGGGGCGTTCATCCGGCGGGCAAGCTCCCGGCTCAGCCCCAGCCGGACCGGCCCCTGCTCTGCATCAAAGACCACCGCATGGAAGCCGCAGCGTGGTGCAGCCCAGCGCCAGCCCCTCGGCCAGCGGAGTGCGCCCGCCGGTGGGCAGCTGCAGGGCAGCGGCCTGCTGTTCCAGCTGCCTGCGCACCGAAGCGACCCGTTCCGGTGCCGCCTGCGGTATGCAGCCGCGTCGGCGTACCCCTCCCGCGTGAAGGGGTCACAGAGAAAAATGCCGTTGTGCAGGGTGGGTGCTGCGGGCTTTGGCAGCAATAAAATAAGCGGTCAGCTCCACGCCCGGGGTGCTCCCTCTGAAACGTTTCGTACCATCGCGACAGTGCCCACAGGGATTGTGCCGCGACTGAAACAACGGTAAATTTCATCTGCTGCCTCCAAGATTCGTTTTCCTATATCGTACCGTAGTTTGGAAAAAATGCAAGGCCGTTTGGTCACCGAAAAGATGCCGGAACACAAAAAAGCCCCTGCGAGCTTTGAACGCATTCAAAGTCCGCAGGGGCTTGCTCTATGCACCGGTATCACACCGGTCCACAAACATTATTCAATTTCAATCA
>CALDLZ010000387.1 GCA_937915335.1 uncultured Faecalibacterium sp. | reverse complement strand
CTTACACAGGAACAGGCCACTATGCTTGAAAAATGGTCTGCTCTGCGGCCTGAACAGCGTGAACTGATTGTACAGTTAATCGATACCATGCTG
This sequence comes from uncultured Faecalibacterium sp., assembly GCA_937915335.1. Classification (GTDB taxonomy): domain Bacteria; phylum Bacillota; class Clostridia; order Oscillospirales; family Ruminococcaceae; genus Faecalibacterium. The sequence goes on along the minus strand of CALDLZ010000387.1, from coordinate 6,349 downwards.
TAAGCAGGATTTTGTCATAGATAGCAACAGGGATTTTCCCTTTTACTATCATGAGGGATGCACCGTGCATCTCTCATGCTCCGCCCGCATTGCCATAATCGACAACGAAAGGACGAAGGATTATGAAAAACCGATTGATTGAGTACGAACCTAGCCCCGGCAGTCAAGTGTACTGCCGCCGAATGTCTGCTTGTCCCTGTTCTCTGACCCTGTGGTGCGGCCTGTGGCTGTATCTCTGCATGGTCGGAGGGCTGGCTTATGTACTTTGATGCTTATGCCACAGGCAAACGTATCCAGCAACTGCGCAAAGCAAATGGAATGACACAGGAGCAGTTTGCTGTCGAGTTGAACACTAGCGACCGCCATATTCGTAGAATAGAGCGTGGGGAAGAAACACCATCGATTGATCTTTTTGTTGAAATGGTGGCAGTTTTCAATACATCGCTTGATTATTTGTTATTGGGTACTGCTCCATCGGAGCGCGAAGAACAACTGAAAAGAAAACTTTATGCTAAATTACATCGTATTGCTCGTAGTCTAGATGCGATAGCGAGCGACTTGTAATGCGATTAGCCCTCTCGGACAGATGACTTGTAACAGTCATTGTTCGGGAGGGCTTTTTTGTTGAAAAATCAATTTCTGCCTTTTTTGAAAAGTGTAAATTCTATTTTTTCGATACTGCGATTTATTTTTGCTAAAACCGGACATGATAGGTCCGGTTTTTGAATCGAAAAGCGGACCAGTTGCGTCCTAAAAAAGCATTTGGTTTTCAGGTACACTATGGTCACAGCAAGGGCAACACCCCAAACGGGGAGAAGCCCGGAACTGTAAGGCGTACCTTGAAAACTGAATATCATTCCCTCGGACAAAACAATGAAACTTCCGTAATTCGCGGCCCGGTCATAAAGAAGACGGGGTGGCTGAAAGGCCAATGATGGTGTGGGTGAAACTCCCCACTAACCGAGGTGTATTCCAAATCCACCGGGCGTTGAGGACAAATAGGGTGGAACACTTAAAACAAGACTTCAAAGCCCACCACCGGGATTCTTCTGAATCAAGGCAGTGGGCTTTTTCCATACCGAACATTTACCACAACGATACGGAGGTAATGATTATGAGCCGTAATTTTACTCGCAAGCCCGATGAATCGACCCTGACCACCCTCTGCCCCCGCTGCCTGAATGCGTTCCGCAATGCGCGTGGCATCCGTGTCCGCCGTGCAGACCCCTATCAGCTCACCAGAGAACCCTGCACCTACTGCCAGACCAACTTTGGCTACGACTACTACATCCAGCCCACCACCCCGAAAGCCGCCTATTTCAAGAAAGGACGGTTCGATGATGAAATTGAGTGCGCTTAAGGTTGACCCGGAGTTTCAGGGGAAAATACCACCGCTTACCTTTGAGGAGCTGGATCAGCTTGAAAAAAACATTGTCAATGATGGCAAAGTTATCAATCCCATCATTATCTGGAATGGGCTGATTGTTGACGGTCATAACCGTTATGCAATCCTTCAGAAGCATCCCGACATCCCCTACACCGTCCACGAAAAGGAATTTGCAGACCGCTTTGAGGCGATCATCTGGATTTGCAAAAACCAGCTTGGGCGGCGTAATCTTTCTCCAGAACAAAAGAATTATCTGATAGGAAAGCAGTATGAAGCAGAAAAGCAAGTGAGTTACAATCGTGGGAATCAATACACTTTAGCAAAGGAAAGTGGCACTTCCCAAAATGGGAAGTGCCAAAATCACGGATGGAAATGCGACCAGATTGCTGCTGAAAATGGAGTCAGCAAAAACACTGTGATTCGAGCCGAACAATTTGCTAAGGGTGTAGATGCTGCCGAAGAAGTCTCACCCGGAAGCCGACAAAAGATTCTGTCAGGTACGGTAAAAGGCACCGCCAAAGATATTATGGCACTTGCCAGAACCCCTCCTGAAGAACGTCCTGCACTGGTAGAGAAAATCTGTACGCCAAAGGAACCGAAGAAGTCTACCAACAAATCGTCATCTAAATCAAAAAAGAACGCCCAGAAGTTACAGACTGCACTGGTGGAAGAACTACCGTGCAAAGCTGAAGCCGCACCAGCGGTTATAGAGGAGCCACCAAAGCGTCCAAAAGCATTGACGGAGCTGCAAACCATCCGCGCTTTATCCAATAAGATGGAATCCGTTGAACATGTAGCTGATGCAGAAGGAATGCTCAATGAAGTGGAAGCTGCGGCAGATGCAATGATTTTTCGTCTGGAAGTCTGTTTTGAACACTACCCGGAGTTCCTCAAAAATCCCAATATCTATAAGAAAGTTGTTGAACTTTTGCAGAAAGCAAAAGAGTATATCGTTAAATTGGAAGGAGAATTTGCCTATGATTAAACTTATCCATCACGAAATGTCTATCAACAGTAAGTTTCTGGAAGTGCCGCGCAGCTTTTATCAGCGGCATCTCAACGACAACCGTGTTAAGCGCATCGCTGCTGAATTTGACGAGCGCATTGCAAATGCACCCAAGGTCAGCTACCGTGATGGTCGCTACTATGTTTTTGATGGTCAGCACACCATCGCCGCTCGCAAACTGCTGAATAACAACTGTGATCTCAACATCGTCTGCAAGGTCTATTCCGGCCTGACCGAACAGGAAGAAGCACTGCTGTTCGCACAGCAAACGGGGATTTCTGCGCCGCTTACGGCAGGTGCGAAGCTGCGTGCCAAAATCCACGGTGGTGACCCGGAGGCCATCGCATTCCAGAGTGCAACCCAGCGTGCCGGGTTTGGCCTGAGCTTCAATCAGAGCCATGCCAAGTGGAAAGTCGCCTGTATCGCTACTGCATTCAATGAGTACCGTCAGCATGGCGAGCGTGTTTATACGGATGCGCTTCGCATTCTGGCAGAAGCATGGGAGGGCGACATTGATTCGCTCCGTTCCGAGGTCTTGCAGGGGGTTGTCCGCTTTGTTGCCCTGTACGACCACGAGTACGACCCGATTCGTCTGATTCGGCAGCTCAAGCGTACCAGCCCTCTGACCATCTACCGCAGCGGTCAGGCAATGAGCGGCCCGAACTATCAGAAGTATATGCACCAGATTCTGAAAACCTATAACGGCTCCAGCCGTTCCAAGAGCCTTCCCATCAAACAGTGACACATCCTGCTCATGGCAGTTTTCCTTTCTCATTGCAAAGGCCGTCCGGGTGGGCGGCTTTTGCCTACATAGCGAAAAGGGGGTTGACCGCTATCGTTTATGTGACTAAGAATTTTGGCTTTCGCCGTGGAGAGATTTATTTTGCAGACCTTGACCCGCATTATGGTTCGGAACAAGGTGGTAAACGTCCTGTTATCGTAATTCAAAATAATACAGGAAACAAATTTTCTCCAACTGTAATTGTGGCTGCTGTCACGTCAAAAATTTCCAAAAAGCCCAATCAGCCGACCCATGTTCTCATTGACAAGAATCCGGCGTTCAGCTGCCCATCGGTTGTGCTGCTCGAACAGATATTTACGATTGACAAAGAGCGTATCAACAACTTCATGGGTCTGACAAGCGAATGGGAGATGGAGCAAATTGAGAAAGCTCTGAAGTGCAGTCTGGCTTTGAATCAGGAAAGCACCTGTAATCAAAATCGAAAATCGGCATAGATTGAACAGAAAATACGAGTTGTATATCTTCGCTTATCCTGACATCCTTGCAAACACGGATGTTGTTGTATATTCTTGAAGCAGGACGGTTGGTTGACCGTCAGAATAAACCATCGAAACAGAAAGAGGTATGATATGGCATATACGAGAAATGAAGTCAAGGAACTGGAACCTATGGTCAAGTCCGGCAAAAAGCGGTTTGTCCGCTATCAGGAAGGTGCAGAACTCTACTCGATGGGTCTGCATACATTTGAGCAACTTGCCAAGGAAGCCGGTGCAATCTACAAGATTCGCCGTGTGGTGCTGGTGAATCTGGACATCTTCGACGAGTATCTTGATACCTTCCGTATGTAATTTTTGTGCTTTCGGTGTGTAGCCGAAAGCACTACATAACGAATCTCGTTCAAAAATCAGCCCGTTCTTGTGATTCTGGGCAAATTAGAGTATAATGAACATAACAAAACTTGCATGGCAGGAGGGTATCGCATGGGCAGCTATCTGAATCCGGGCAGCAAAGGCTTTCAGGAAAGTCTGAACTCGGAAATCTATGTGGATAAGACCGGGCTAATCGAGAGAACCAACGTTGTTCTGAACACCCGGCAGAAGTTCATCTGCGTCAGTCGCCCACGGCGTTTTGGTAAGTCGATGGCTGCGGATATGCTGGCGGCCTACTATGACCGTGGTGAGGATTCCGCGCCGCTGTTCGATTCCCTGAAAATCAGCCATGCGGCATCCTATCAGCAGCACCTGAACCAGTATGACGTTATCAAGGTCAATATGCAGGAATTTCTCAGCATGACGCACAGCATGGATGAAATGCTGTCGATGCTGCAAAAGTATCTGGTCTTTGACCTGACCGATCACTTTCAGGATGTGCGTTTCCGGGATGAGAGCAATCTCATTCAGGTCATGAAAGATATTTACGCCAAAACAAAACGATCTTTTGTGATTCTTATTGATGAATGGGATTGCCTGTTCCGGGAATATCAGCAGGATCAGGATGCGCAAAAGAAGTATCTGGACTTCCTGCGGGCATGGCTCAAAGACAAAGATTATGTCGCATTGGCCTATATGACAGGTATTTTGCCAATCAAGAAATATGGTTCCCACTCTGCGCTCAATATGTTCACCGAGTATTCCATGACTGACCCCGGTGAACTGGCAGAGTATTTTGGCTTTACCGAATCGGAAGTGGCGGCTCTCTGCGAAAAATACCAGATGAGTTTTGAAGAAGCCAAAGCATGGTACGATGGTTATGACCTGATTGCCCATCGGCAGTCCGGGGATGAACATTATTCGATGTACAGCCCCAAGTCCGTTGTCGAAGCCATGCTGCGGCACAAGTTCGGAACCTACTGGAACCAGACCGAAACCTATGAAGCCTTAAAAATTTATATCCAAATGGATATGGATGGTTTGCAGGATGCAGTTGTCCGAATGCTGGCAGGCGAAGCCATAAAAATCAACACAGGCACCTTCAGCAACGACATGACCACCTTTGCCAGCAAGGACGATGTGCTGACCCTGCTGGTGCATTTGGGTTATCTGACTTATAACAGCGCAGACGAAACAGTGAAGATTCCCAATAAAGAAGTTTCACAGGAGTATGTCAACGCCATCAGCACGATGAACTGGCATGGTGTGATGGATTCTGTGGAAGCATCACGCAAGCTGTTGGATGCGCTGTGGGCAATGGATGCAGATGCCATCGCAGCCGGAATTGATAAGGCACACGAGGAAGTGTCGATTCTCCAATATAACGATGAAAACTCGTTAAGCTGCACCATCAATCTGGCGTTCTATTTTGCACGAGAGTATTACACGATGGTGCGGGAACTGCCCACAGGTAAAGGCTTTGCGGATGTGTGCATGATTCCTCGTAAGCTGCATCTGGATAAGCCTGCGGTGGTGATTGAGCTGAAATGGGATAAGAGCGCATCTGGTGCGCTTGCTCAAATCAAGGAGAAACACTATGGCAATGCCCTGAAAGATTATCAGGGAAATCTGCTGCTGGTCGGTATCAACTATGATAAGGCCACGAAGAAGCATGAGTGTGTGATTGAAAAAATCGAAAAGTAAATATTCCATAACTGATTCGCCGTTTCTTTTGAGAAGCGGCGAATTTTTTGTCCCCGGATATTTGACATCCTTGCAAAGACGGAGAACATCGAGTATCCTTGGTGCAGGACAGCAAAAAGTGATTACATAATCTCCGATGCAGTCCATCAGGATATGGCTGGTTTCCTCAAATCTGAAAATGAGGTGAGAAGAATGGCAACAAGAAAAGATTCTCGTGGTTATGCCTTGAAAAAAGGCGAATCCCAGCGTAAAGATGGCCGTTATGTGTTCCGCTATACTACGATTCGCGGAGAACACAGGGCAGTCTATGCAAAGGATTTAAGCGAATTACGCAAGAAGGAGGTGAAAATTCGCAGAGCAATCGAAGATGGACTTGACCCTGACCGCGCAGAACGCATCACGCTGAACGAATTGTTCGATGAGTACATTTCCCAGAAGTATGACCTAAAACAGTCTACCCTCACCAACTATAAATATATGTATAATCACTACGTTCGTGAGAGCTTCGGGAAATTGCGCATCAGCAAAATCAAGTATACGGATGTGAAGAAGTTCTACTACTCCTTGATTTTGGAGAAAGGCTTCAAGCCGAACAGCATGGAAATTGTGAACACCCTGCTGCATCCTGCTTTTACCGTGGC
>CALDLZ010000386.1 GCA_937915335.1 uncultured Faecalibacterium sp. | reverse complement strand
GCTCTGGCAGGTGCTCCATAATTGGCCCCTGGAAAGCCGCGGATGCCTTTCCCAGGTCGTGGACCCACCCCAGAAAGCACGCCACACAGGTCAGTGTCTCTTCGTCCAACCCGATGTGCCTTCGGATGCTCTCTGAAAGCCACTTCTGCACCAGATACTGCATGATACCCGCCGTATCCCGCAGGTGCATCCAGAGCGGCAGCCAGTAGGCACTGTTCGCCGGGTCTGTCTTGCCCGCAAACAGCCGCACCTCGTAAGAAAGCGTTCGTCGTCTCATCCTGTTCCACCTCCATGACTTTCCATTCCATAAAACCATACCGTGCTCCGAAAGCTTGGAGTTCCCCCGAGGATAGAATAGCAAAGAATAAGTCCCATAAGATGGACTTGCTCTGTCTTTTTCAGGGATTTTTTCAGTTTTTTAGATGTTTGCCGGGTCAGCGCCCGGTTGTTACCCCCGCAAGGCGGGGAAAGTATTACACTCCACTAAACTCTCGGAGCAGGCCCGCTAATGCAGGCGCAGAAATCTTATACACTATACTCTGTTTATAAATTCGATTTCTGTGATTTCACTATACACCATCCTGACCTGATTTGCAAGAGGATTCTTTGCAGAAACAAAAAATGCCGCACAAAAGTGCGACATTCTTCGTCTCTCTATCTCTCTAAAAGAAAAACTTAGCCCTTCATCGGCACAAACCCGACCAGATCCTTCACGACCTCGCCGCCGATGATAAGACCAGCCACGGAGGGCACAAAGGCGTTGGAGCCGGGAACAGAGCGCCGGATGGTACACTTGCGCTGGGTGCCCGGGGGGCAGATGCAATGATACTTGCAGCTGATGGAATCGTCCTCGATGGGAGTCATTGCAGGCTCCTTGGAGTAGACGACCTTCAGGTGCTTGATCTTCCGCTTGCGGCATTCAGTGCGCATGACCTTAGCCAGCGGGCAGACTGAGGTCTTATAGATATCCGTCACCTCAAAGCGGGTGGGATCCATCTTGTTGCCTGCGCCCATAGCGCAGATGATAGGGGTGCCGGTCTCCTTGGCCTTGACCACCAGTGCAATTTTGCCGGTAACGGTATCGATGGCATCCACCACATAATCGTACTGGGTAAAATCGAACTGATCCTGGGTCTCCGGGGTGAAGAACGTCTTATAGGTGGTGACCTTGATGTTGGGGTCGATCTCGTGGACACGCTGTTCCGCAACATCCACCTTATACTGGCCCACGGTCTTGCGGGTCGCTATGATCTGGCGGTTCAGGTTGGTCAGGCAGATCTTATCATCGTCGATAAGGTCCAGCGCACCCACACCACTGCGGGCCAGTGCTTCCACGGTGTAACCGCCCACACCGCCAATACCAAACACAGCCACACGGGAATTGTGCAGCTTTTCCATTGCTTCCTTGCCCAGCAGCAGCTGGGTGCGGGAATATTGATCCTGCATAGATATTTGTTCCTCCATTTTACACTGCGCTTATTGTTTTATCAGTTCGACACAGTTGCTTTTGTTTTATTTTATAACTTTCCGACGACTGCCAAGGGCTTCCCTACCAGGGGAGCTGGTGCGAAACGCCTGAGAAGGTTTATTCAACCACCACGATGGTTCCCCCGCCTAACACAACATCCCCCTGATACAGCACCACGGCCTGGCCGGGTGTGGGGGCACGCTGGGGCTTGTCAAATTCCAGCCGGAAGCGGTCTTTCCCCGCCGGGTAAACGGTGGCCTCCTGTTCAGTCTGATGGTAGCGGGTGCGGGCCGTCACCCGCAGGGGCTCGATCAGCTCCGGAATGGCGATCCAGTTCACCTCGTCAGCATAGACGATGCGGTCGAACAGATTTTCCTCGGGGCCGACCGTGACGGTGTTGGCCTGCATATCCTTGGCACAGACATAGACCGGTGCGCCCAAGGCAAGGCCAAGGCCCTTACGCTGGCCGATGGTATACCGCACCGCGCCGCTGTGGGTGCCCACCTTCTGGCCGTTCACATCCAGAAAATCGCCAGCCGGGTAGTGCTTGCCGGTAAAATCCTCCATAAAGCGGGCATAATCACCGTCCGGCACAAAGCAGATATCCTGACTGTCGTGCTTGCGGGCATTGATGAAATGCTGCTTTTCAGCGATCCTGCGCACCTCGGTCTTATGCAGCCCGCCCAGCGGCAGGCGCACATGGGCCAACTGCTCCTGGGTCAGATTATAAAGCACATAGCTCTGATCTTTTCCCTCGTCCAAGCCCTTTTTCAACAGCCAGCGGCCAGTGGTCTCATCCTGCTCCACCCGGGCATAGTGGCCCGTGACCACATACTCCATGCCGTGGCTCTCGGCCCAGCGGAGCAGGTGGTCAAACTTCATATACTTGTTGCAGTCGATGCAGGGGTTGGGCGTACCGCCCATCTCATAGACCCGGATGAACTTTTCGATGATCTTTTCCCGGAAGTCGGCGGTAAAATCCAGTACCTCGTATGGGATGTCCATTGCAAAAGCCACCTCGGCGGCGTCCTCGATGTCCTTTTCCGAGCAGCAGGTGTGAAAGCCGGACTGACCCAGCGTCTCGTTACGGGTGAGCCGCATGGTGATGCCGGTGCAGTCATAACCCGCCTGCTGCATCAGCCATGCCGCCACCGAGCTGTCCACACCGCCGCTCATGGCGATGAGAGCCCCGGGGCGCTTCGTGTTTTGTGCTTCTGTCATATCGTTCCTCATTCAATAACACACTAAAACAGTAGTATAATACTACCGCAGCTTCTTTCTCTTGTCAAGACGCAGAAAATTGGGCTGCCTCGGCCAGCAGTGCGTCTTTTTCGTTGGGGATTTGCCCGGTGATGACAGCTTCCAGCAGGGCGTTCAACGCCTGCCGCAGACCGGGGCCCGGTTTGACCCCCGCCGCCATCAGGTCGCGGCCATTCACCGCCAGTTGGCTCACCCGGCAGCAGGCATTTTCTGCCGTCAGACGCTCGGCCTCGGCTTGCAGGGCAGCAAAAGCTTCGGCCTGTTCCGGGTGCTGGGCACTGCAAAGGGCGGTCAGGCGTTTCACCGTGGGGAGTTCATGGCGGCCAAGAAGGCGTTTAGCCGTAAGCGTCATCTCGGAGCCGGGTGTGCCGGGAGCTTCCTCGCAGGGCGTTTGTCCGGGAGTGTCGGGAGTTTCTCCGAGGACCGTCCGCTGGGGTGGGACCCTGTTGCCGAAGGCAATAGGGCGGGCGATG
>CALDLZ010000385.1 GCA_937915335.1 uncultured Faecalibacterium sp. | reverse complement strand
CAGATCCAGGATCTTCTTGTCATCCAGCATGATGGGGCCCTTGCGCAGAGCATCCAGCGATGCAATGGAGATGTTGTCGGCCACGCTCAGCACGCCCATGATGCCGGTGGCGCGGCGGTCCTCGGTCAGCAGCGCCACACTCTTCTTGATGGCGTCGCGGGGCTGCTTGATCTCCACTTCCTCGCCCTTGATCCACACCTTACCGGAGGTGTGGGCACGCAGGCCGAAGATGCCTTCCATCAGCTCGGTACGCTGGGCACCCACCAGACCGGCCACGCCCAGGATCTCGCCCTTCTTCAACTCGAAGCTGCAGTGGCGGAAGGAACGGGGATGGATGGAAGTGAAGTCCTCCACCCTCATCATCACTTCGTCGGAGGGGTGATTCTCCAGCGGGGGATACAGGTTCGACAGCTCGCGACCGACCATCTTGGCGATGATCTGCTCCTTGGTCATATCGGCGACATCCCACTTGCCGATGTAGTGACCATCACGCATGATGGTCACCTCGTCGGCGATGACCTTGATCTCGTCCATCTTGTGGCTGATGTAAACCAACGCGACACCCTGATCTCTCAGTTCGCGCATGATGCGGAACAGGGATTCGACCTCGTTCGCGGTCAGGGACGAGGTGGGCTCGTCCAGAATCAGCACTTTGCAGTTTGCGGAAACGGCCTTTGCGATTTCCACCATCTGCATCTGAGCAATGCTCAAGCTGCCCAGCTTGGCGTGGGAATTGATCTCCAGGCGCAGCTTTTTCAGCAGCTCATCGGTATCCTTATACATTTTGGCGTGGTCCACAATGGTGATGGGGCCAGCCTTTTTGGTGGGGTAGCGGCCCAGCCAGATATTCTCGGCCACGGTACGGGCCGGAATGGGCTGCAGTTCCTGGTGCACCATGGCAATGCCGCGGTTCAGTGCATCCAGGGGGTTTGCGATAACGACCTTTTCTCCCTCGTATTCGATCTCGCCCTCGTCCATCTTGTAAATGCCGAACATGCACTTCATCAAGGTGGATTTACCGGCACCGTTCTCGCCCATCAGGGCCATGACCTTGCCGGGGCGAAGCTCCAACTGCGCGTGGTCCAGCGCTTTGACGCCGGGGAAGGTCTTAACCACGCCTTTCATTACCAGACGGTATTCTGACATTCCGCAGAGCCTCCTTATCTTACAACCTGCACACTATGCGGGGAACCCTTTCTAAAACAATGCGCGTGCGCGGAGACTTTTTCTCGCACGCACGCGCTTTTAAGCTTTTACAAAGCCATAGGACTCACTGCGTACCTTGCAGACGTGAGTTTTTGCAATTGAGATTAGAGGTACTGAGCTGCATTCTCGGTGGTAACCTTGACGTAATCGACCCAGTAGTACTCCTCAACATCCTTGCCCTCAACGTACAGCTGAGTAGCCTCGGCAGCCTTGGTAGCCTGGCCAACGTCATCGTTCAGAACAGTACCGGTCATCTTGCCGTCAACAACATTCTGGACAGCTTCCTTCAGTGCGTCAACACCAACCAGATAGATGTCGGTGCCGACGGTGCGGCCAGCCTGCTCGATGGACTGCAGAGCACCCAGAGCCATTGCATCGTTGTTGCAGAAGACGACCTCGATCTTGTCGCCGTACTGTGCCAGAGCATTTGCAACGTCCTGCTGTGCGGTGGTCTGATCCCAGTTATCCAGGTACTCGTACAGGCACTCGACTTCCTTGCCGGCATCGGTCAGAGCCTTGATGGAATACTCGGTACGGTACTGAGCGTCGATGTTCTCGGGGTCGCCCTTGCACATAATGTAGGTGATCTTGCCATCGTTGTTGATATCGCCTTGGGTCTCGGTCTCCAGGATCAGCTCGCCCTGGTAAGTACCGGACTGACGTGCGTCAGCACCAACGTAGCAGCACTTGCCCTCGTAGGAATCCAGAACTGCTTTATCGGGCTCACGGTTGATGAAGACGATAGGAGTGCCGGAGGGAGAAATGGTGTCCACGATGGTCTGAGCGGAAGTGGTCTGGACGGGGTTGATGACCAGAACGTCCACACCCTGCTGCAGGAAGGTGTTGATCTGCTCGGTCTGGGTATTCTGGTCGTTCTTACCATCAACGATGGTGACGGAATAGCCCATATCCTTCAGGTACTCTTCCAGATCGGTGCGGTACAGGGTCATAAAGTTATCAGCAAACTGATAAATGCAGACACCGATGTTTGCACTGCCGGTAGCGGCTGCGGAAGAAGCAGCTGCAGAAGAAGCGGCGGTGGAAGAAGCAGCGGTAGAGCTGGAAGAGCCGCCGCAGGCGGTCAGAACGCCAGCAGCACCCACAACAGCAGAAGCCTTCATAAAGTCACGACGCGAAATCATTTTCATAATTTTGTTCTCCTTCATTCGCATATCACAGCATTCCATGGAATATACATACATGCACGTTCCATGATTTCTGTTTGTATTATAACCATCTGGAAAATCATTCGCAATGGGACAAGTTCACAAGAATCTGTGGAAATCTTTGTGCAGGTTTAACAGTAACTTTTGTTGTGTACAACAAACTTTTTACCATCAAGCACAAAATCTGTCGAAAATGCAACATGCGTCCAAATTCCATGCCAAAAATCCATATTTCGTCTCAAAATGGTTACAACATCGTTCCAGCCATGCAACAAATTTCCGGGCATGAAAAAAGACCCGCGTTCCCGGGAATGCACGTTTTGTGCAAAGCTCCCGGAAAGCGGGCCAGTGGTTCCTTTTTACTTTTCCTTGTGTTCGCGGCGGTAACGGGTGGGGGTGACGCCCAGCGTCTTTTTGAAAATCTTGGTGAAGTAATTCACATCCAGGATGCCTACTTCCTCGGCCACGGCGGCGATGGTGTGGTTGTTTTGCACCAGCAGCTGGGCCGCGCGGTTGACCCGCTGGGTGTTGATATAGTCGATCAGGGTGCTGCCGGTCTCCTGCTTGAACAGCGCCGACAGGTACGACGGGCTGATAAAGCACATGGCGGCCAGATTTTTCAGCGTCAGCGGCTCGGCCACGTTCAGGTTGACGTAGTTCATCACCTTCTGCACGGCGGGGGAATACTCCTTCAGCGAGTAGCGGCGAACGTATGCACAGTAATCCCGCACCATCTGCCACATCAGCTCGTTGGGAACCTCGCCGGCTTCCTCAATGAGGCGGCTGTACTTGCCGGAAATGGCATCAATATAATAAGGATGCACCTTGCTGGGCTCAATGGCCTTGCGCAGCAGGGTGTTGAACACGATCATCTTGTTCTTCTGTTGGTAGAGCGTGCCCTCGAACCGCCCGCCGTAGGTGAAGCGGGAATGCTGGTGCATGGCCTCGATGGCGGCTTCCTCGTCGCCCCGGGCCACGGCATCCAGAATGCGGTTCTCGGATTCGTACCGCTGCTCCAGCATCGAGACAGGGATCTCCTTCTGGAACGCTGGTTCGTGAAAGTAGCGGACATCCGGGTGAAAGCGGAAGGGCAGGAACTCCTTGATCTCCTGCATGGGAACAGCGCAGCCGAACATGGTATTCACGACGGCCCGGATGGCTTCGTAAAAATCACTTTTTTCCAGAATTTTCACGCCGTTGTAGAACTCCTGAATGGCGACCTCGGCGGCTTCGCCCAGATGCCGCCGGGCCCACTTGCGGGCCGTCGGGGTGCGGGGGCCGATCGTCCAGGGGCCGATGAGAAAGACTGTGTTCTTTTCATCAGGGATGCGGAACAGGGCGTAGTGCAGCTCAAAGGTGCCCTCTACCAGCAGCAGGGTCTTTTCGGGGGTGTTGTCCAGCAGCAGCTGGCCGAACTCCTGCCAGTCAAACTGGGGGTCCAGCGAGCGCCGCAGGCCGTAATCAAACTCCTCCAGCCCCTCAAAAGGCGGGCTGACCCGCCGGGTGGGGATGTTCTGCATGGCTGCCAGCTTGCTTAAGATCTGCAAAGGGTCTACCTGCATTCCTCACCACTCCTTTTCCCTGCCACTCTGCACCATGATGTTGTATCATTTCTGAGATACCAGTATACATCAATTTTTGCGCAGAAACAAGCCGCCCGACAGAAAATCTGCGGGCGGCCTGTTTTGAAGCTATTTACTTAGAGTGACGCTGTGCCAGGGCGGCGACGTTCTCCTCAACCTTCTTCTTGCTCAGAGGATAGATGATGAACAGGCTCAGGGCGACGGCGACAAAGCCGATGGCCGGAGCGATGCAGGAGATGTTGAAGATGCCCATGGTGACCTCGGGGTCAAAGGCGGTGGCAGCGCTGTAACCGATCATGGTCAGCAGGCCGCCGGTCAGACCGGAAGAGAAGGCCTGGCCCAGCTTGCGGGCAAAGGAATAGACAGCGTAGATGGTGCCGTCCTCGCGGATGCCGTTGCGGAGCTCGGAATCATCGATGACATCGGTGATCATTGCCCAGATGATGGTGTTGAAGAAGCCCAGGCAGATGAAGGCGGCGCAGTAGAAGCCGACGTAGACCCAGACATTGGTGGGCTTCAGGACGAAGCAGACGATCTCCAGCACAGCAGCCAGAGCACAGGAAGCGGTGGCCAGCTCCTTCTTGCCGAACTTGTTGGCCAGCTTGGAAGCGAAGGGTGCGCAGACCAGCAGGATCAGGACGCTGCTCAGCAGGGAAGAGGTGGACTGTGCGGCGGCGCTGCCGTAGAAGTTGGGGAAGACATAGCCTGCCATGCCCTGCATGGTCAGCATGGCCAGCAGCAGGAAGATGGCGGCAGCGATGATGCCCAGCAGGGCACGGTTGGTGAACACGCTCTTCAGCATCTTGCCGATGTCCAGCTTGGTGTTGTTGGCGGGCACGTCCACGCGCTCACGCACCAGGTTGAAGCAGAGCAGGTAGCAGATGATGGCGCAGACGGAGAAAACGCCTGCAATGATGGTCATACGGCTGCCGGACAGGACAGTCTGACCATCAACGGTGACGTAGGCCACCATGGGGGTGCCGACACCGATGACCAGGCTGGCCAAGGTGGAGCCGATGGTGCGCCAGGTAGACAGCTCAGAGCGATCCTTGGGGTCGGCGGAGATGGCGGAAGCCATGGAGCCGTAGGGGATGTTGACGGAGGTGTAGAAGATGGAACCCCACAGGATGTAGGTCACGAACAGCCAGCCGACCTTGAAGCCGTAGGGCATGTTTGCCAGACCGGACTGGAAGATCAGGAAGGATGCGATGGCCACAGGGCCGCACATCCGCTTGAGCCAGGGGCGGAACTTGCCGTCCTTGGTGGGCTTGGAGCGGTCCACGATCTGACCCATGGTCACATCGGTGAAAGCGTCCACGAAGCGGGCGATCATCATAATCATACCCACAACACCCGCGCTCACGCCCATGACATCCGTGTAGAACTTCATCAGGAAGCTGGACGACAGAATAAAGGTAAAATCGTTGGCGAAGTCGCCAAACATGTAGCCGACCTTGTCCTTCATGCCGAAGGGAGCGGTCTTTTGTGTTTCGTTTGCCATTTGGTTCTCCTTGCTTTGGTCATTTACACTGTACAGCGTGCTTTCTGCTGTATCCAAGATTGTACACCAATATTATGACAAAGTTTTATCAAGAAATGTTAGAACAATTTTTAGGTGAAATCGTATAATTTTAAGGTATTACTTTTGTGCACGTTCACAAATCCTTCACATTCCACATTTCCCTCTTTCTGGCAGCACACACTTTTTGTGGCATCTTTTACGGAACTTTTTGAGTTTGAACAAATATAATAGGTATTCTGCCCGGAACAGCGCCCGTTTTCCTGAAAAAAGTCTGGATTTATTCAAAAATCGTTCTATTCCTTTTTCAGAATTTCTGTCATACTGAATATAACGATAAAAACGCCCTGCCGCACGGGAATGCCGCCGGGGCCCGATGAATGTGAGGTCCTCCTGATGAACCGCTCCCTGCTGTACCCCCGTGTGACGACCACCCGCCGTGTCGTCGGCCTGGATGGAATGTGGCGCTTCCGCTTTGACCCTGAGAGCAAGGGGGAGAGTGCAGGCTGGGCACTGGATCTGCCGGACCCCATCTCCATGCCGGTGCCGTCCTCCTTCTGCGACCTCTTCACCGATAAGGCTTCCCGGGATTACTGCGGTGATTTCTGGTACGAGACCAGCTTCTTTGTCCCGGCGGAGTGGAGCGGCCGGGACATCGTCATCCGGTTTGGCTCTGTCACCCACCGGGCCCGGGTGTTCGTCAACGGTGTAGAGGTGGCCCGGCACGAGGGCGGGTTCCTTCCCTTTGATGCCACTGTGACGGACATCGTGCGTTATAATCAGTATAACAAACTCAGTGTTCTGGCAAACAACGAGCTCAGTGAGACTATGCTGCCCGCCGGCACCACCCGTACTCTCGCCGATGGCAGAAAAATTGCAGCCCCCTACTTTGACTTTTTCAACTATGCCGGGATCCACCGGCCGGTCAGGCTGCTGGCACTGCCCAAGGAACGGGTGCTGGATTATACCACAAAGTACCGCCTGACCGATGCCGGGGCCGAGATCGACTATACCGTTTTGACAAATGGAACCCATCCTGTCACTGTGGAACTCTACGATGGCACCGTCAAGGTGGCCGAGAGCTCCGGCACCACCGGCACGCTGACCGTGCCGGATGCCAAGCTCTGGAATGTCCGGGCCGCTTATCTTTATAGTATTGTCATCCGCATCCACGAGAGCAACGCCATTGTGGATGAATACTGGGATAAGATCGGGATCCGGACCTTTGAGATCAAGCACGGGCGGTTCCTGCTCAACGGCAGCCCGGTCTATCTGCGGGGCTTCGGACGGCATGAGGATGCCGATATCCGGGGCCGAGGGCTCGACCTGCCCACCGTCAAGCGGGACTGTGAGCTGATGAAGTGGATCGGTGCGAACTGCTTCCGCACCAGCCACTATCCCTATGCCGAGGAGCTCTACCAGATGGCCGACGAGGAGGGCTTCCTTGTCATTGATGAAGTGCCTGCAGTGGGTTTTATGCAGAGTACGTCGAACTTTCTGGCCGCCAATCAGGGCAATGGCAGACAGCAGGGCTTCTTTGAAAAAGCGACCACGCCCCAGCT
>CALDLZ010000384.1 GCA_937915335.1 uncultured Faecalibacterium sp. | reverse complement strand
AGCAAAGCCATTTGGGAACAAGTACTTCGTCGTTTCAACTTTCTTTGCTCAATGTCTGTTCCTTACCAATAACAAGGAAGGTGACACTCTCCTGAAGCTCATCCTCCATGATGAACTGGCGATGGAAATCAATCGTGCCACATTATCACCTTTCCACCCACCACGAATCCCTACCCGCGAATATGATGCAATCGAGACCTCGCTCGACAGGCCTGTTCTTTTGAACTACCAATGTGACCTACTCATGCTATCGGATATTCACCCGATGCCGGAAGGTTTTCGAGGTAGCCCGATCATGCTCTGTTTTGACTATCAGACGCAGGTTATCCAGAGAATTGTGGGGCCGGCCATTGAGGTGCGTCCGTTAGAAAGCAGATTAGATTATGGATAAAAGAAAACTGAAAATCGTACTTAGCCTTGCCGTCCTGATTCCCTGCGTGCTTTACGCTGCTGGTATCATTGCGCAATTCATTATTAACATCAATGCTTGGAAAGCGGCGGGTAGTGACTATCGTACTTCGCCAGGGCTTCCATCCTCGCAGATCAGCGAAGTGGTTCGAGCGCTGTTTCACTTTCCAGAAGGACTCATTGCCATTGGTGTTGTAGTCCTTGGCATTGCCGTACTCTGTGTATTTGGACTCCGAATTGGATGGGGCCAAAATGGTGTGACAGACTCTGATCGCAACCTGACCGTATCGAATTCTGGAAGCTATGGAACGGCAAGCTTCATGTCATCCAAAGAAGCATCAGCATGCTTTGAGGTGACAAGTGCAAAAAGGACCAGCCAAGACATCCTTGGGATGCTCTCGGATGGTCAAGTCCTGACGCTTCCAAAGGATACCCGTCTCAACGCAAATCTTGCCGTATGCGGATCTTCCGGTACGGGAAAATCCAGAGCCATCTCACGAAACCTCGTTTTGCAAGCGGTCAAGCGTGGTGAGAGCGTGATCCTGACTGATCCAAAATCCGAACTATATGAATCCATGGGCGAGTATCTCCGTGAGAACGGATATATCGTCAAAGTCTTCAACCTTGTTGAAATGGATCATAGCGACTCTTGGAACTGTCTTGGAGAAGTCGGATCAAGTGAGCTCATGGCCCAGACCTTTGCCGACATTGTGCTCCAGAACACCAGCGGTGATTCGAAAGACGCGTTCTGGTACAACGCAGAACTTAACCTTCTAAAAGCGCTTGTTCTTTATGTTGCGTTGGAAATGCCTCCGGAACGGCGGAACATCTCTACGGTGTATGACCTTCTCTATACTCAAACCGAAAAGGGCTTATCTGATATGATGGCCAGCATTAGCCACGAACACGTGAACCAGTATACAGGAGAAGTGCTTCCTCCATCTCCAGCATCCGCACCATACGCAATTTTTCACCAATCGAGCGAAACCGTTCGCACAAGTGTTATCATCGGCCTCGGAAGCAAGTTGGCTGTCCTGCAAGCCCAGCAGGTGCGGAATGTCACCTCTTACAATGAGATAGACCTGGAGCTGCCCGGTAAACAAAAGTGCGCATATTTCTGCATCGTCTCCGATCAGGATAGCACTTATGATTTCCTCAGCTCCTTGTTTTTTAGCTTCCTGTTCATTCGCCTGATCCGCTATGCCGATGCTTACTGCGAAGGCGGGATGCTGCACCCGAAAGTGAAATTCATCCTTGATGAGTTTCCTAACTGCTGCCTAATCCCCGATTTTACTAAAAAATGCTCCACCATCCGTTCAAGGGGTTGCTCCGTCGCCGTCTTTTTCC
>CALDLZ010000383.1 GCA_937915335.1 uncultured Faecalibacterium sp. | reverse complement strand
TGCGGGCTTGACACCGAGGGTCACCTTTCCACGGCGCGGGACGTGGCCACCCTGAGCCGCTATCTTATGACCACCTGCCCGGAGCTCTTACATTATACTGGCATCTGGACGGACAGCCTGCGGGAAGGCCAGACCCAGCTGGTGAACACCAACAAGCTCCTGCGCCGGTACAGCGGCATCACCGGGCTCAAGACCGGCACCACCAGCGGGGCGGGGGTCTGCATCTCTGCTTCCGCTACCCGGGACGGCCTGACCCTCATCGCTGTGGTGCTGGGGTCGCCCTCCAGTGCCGACCGGTTCAACTCCGCCACCACCCTGCTGGATTACGGTTTTGCCAACTATGCCGCCGCCCCGCTGCCCGAACTGCCTGACCGTCCGCTGGCGCTGGCTGTAAAGGGCAGCGCCGAGGACAGCGTGCCGCTGGATTATGCCGCCCTGCCGGAGACGATCCTCATCGAGAAGGGGACAGCATCTGCCCTGCGGGCCGAGCTGACCCTGCCCGAAACGCTGGAAGCCCCTGTGGAGCGGGGCCAGACTGTGGGAAAGGTAAGTGTTTTTCAGGCGGACACCTTATTAAATGAATACGAGATCAAAGCGGCTGCGGATGCCCCGCTGCTGACCTTTGGCGGCGCGCTGGAACTGCTGTGGCGGTGCCTGATCGGCGGATGATTGTTAAAAGAAACACGATATCGTTCAAAAGCGGTTTGCTCCGTCAAATCTGCTTTGGCGGGGCTGAACAAAAGATGTCAGTACGACCAAAAGAACACTATTAAAATTGTATGAAATCCGGGGATTTTGGCCTTGACTTTGGCTGGACGGAACGGTACACTTATACTAACAAATACCCTCAAGGGAAAGTGTCCCGTAAAAACGTTTGGAGGTTCTGATAGAATGAGCGTCGTTCTGAATACAAAGCACCTCTCCGGTTTTATCAACGAAGAGGAATATAAGGCCATTTATCCCCAGGTGGAAGCGGCTCATAACCAGCTGGAGGCAAAGAATGGCCCCGGCAATGACTTCCTGGGCTGGATGTACCTGCCCCGTGATTACGACAAGGAAGAGTTCGCCCGCATCAAGGAAGCTGCCAAGAAGATCCGGGAGGATTCCGAGGTGCTGGTGGTCGCCGGCATCGGCGGCAGCTATCTGGGTGCCCGTGCCGTGGTCGAGGCTGTTAAGGGCCTGTACCACAACGAACTGGATGACGGCCCGAAGATCTACTTCTGCGGCAACAGCATCAGCCCCAGCTACCTGAATGATATTATCGCTCTGTGCAAGGGCAAGAAGTTCTCTATCAATGTCATCTCCAAGTCCGGTACCACCACCGAGACCAGCCTGGCGTTCCGTGTGCTGCGCAAGCTGCTGGAGGACGAGATGGGCGTTGAGGAAGCCAATAAGCGCATTTACGCCACCACTGACCGTGCCAAGGGCACCCTGAAGCAGCTGGCTGACGCACAGGGCTGGCCCACCTTCGTCGTTCCTGACGATGTGGGCGGCCGCTACTCCGTCCTCTCCGCTGTGGGCCTGCTGCCCATCGCTGCTGCCGGTATCGACATTGATGAGCTGATGAAGGGCGCGGCAGACGCTATGGAGCGCTTCTCCGTCCTGAGCCCGGACAATGATGCTTACAAGTATGCCGCCATCCGCAACATCCTGTACCGCAAGGGCAAGGCTGTTGAGATTTTGGAGTGCTACGAGCCCAACTTCACCCTGATGAACGAGTGGTATAAGCAGCTGTTCGGCGAGAGCGAGGGCAAGGATAACAAGGGCCTGTTCCCCGCAAGCTGCATCTTCTCCACTGACCTACATTCCATGGGCCAGTTCATCCAGGAGGGCTCCCGCGTCATGTTCGAGACCATCGTGGATGTGAAGAAGCCAGCGCAGGATCTGTTCATCGAGAAGCTGGAGGGCAACTTCGACGGCCTGAACTTCCTGGCCGATCAGAACATGAGCGTTGTCAACCGCAAGGCCATGGAGGGTACCATTCTCGCCCACACCGACGGCGGCGTGCCTGAGGTGCTGATCGAGGTGGACGACCTTTCCGCTTATAATGTGGGCTACCTCATCTACTTCTTCTGGCGTGCATGTGCCTGCAGCGGCTACCTGCTGAGCGTGAACCCCTTCAACCAGCCGGGTGTCGAGAGCTACAAGAAGAATATGTTCGCCCTGCTGGGCAAGCCGGGCTACGAGAACCTGACCGCCGAGCTGGAAGCAAAGCTGAAGTAAGCAAGGA
>CALDLZ010000382.1 GCA_937915335.1 uncultured Faecalibacterium sp. | reverse complement strand
AGCCGGAGAAACAGGCAAAGAGGATTTATGCCCGATACTACCTGGGAATGACGGTAAATGAAATTGCCGAAGTAGAAGGTGTAGACCCAAGCCGTGTCCGAGACAGTATCCGCCGTGGATTAAAGCAGCTTGTAAAATATTTTTGATAAAATTTCATTTGATGCGCCTGTTTTTTGCCTTTTTTGTCAGTGTTAATAAGAAGGACAAGTTTTCCTCCTTCATCAGTACATTGACAATCGAATAGACAGCACAACAGGTACATAACCCATGTACGAGCGAATATGAAACGCCGCGAAGATGGAGCAGTCAGGGAGGTGATGAAAGAACTGCTTCGGAGCGATCTACGATTTCATAAAACGGATTGTGGCAGATTCGGCGCGATGACTGCATGGGGGCTTAAAGATACTTCCTCACGGCCCGCCAAAGACTTGGGGGGAACCCTGCGGCACACGATACGAACGATGCTGCGGAGTTATGACAGCCGCGCCAGCGGAGACCTGTTGTGTTCCCATCGTCAGGGGGCGTGGCAAATGTGATGAAAGCTGAGTTATATAAATAGGAAGCGTTTGCAGCTTCCTGTTCAAAATCAGATACCATGCGCTGGCAGTTTCGGCTGCCAGCGTATTCATGTGGTTTTGAACAAACACGATGACAAACTTGACAGATTGGAGGAAATATGCTTTATGGAAAAACTTATTACACGAAAAGAAGCAGCAGAAATTTTAGGTATCAGCATTGCAACGCTGGACGCGGCCCGTAACAATGGTCTTATTTCTTATGTGCAATATGTGCAGAATGGCTGTGTGTACTTTACTTCAGCGGGCCTTCAGGAGTATATCGCAAAATGCACCCACAGAGCAAAGCCAGCAGAAAAGAACGCAACTTATCGTAAACCTCGCAGAGCTGGAGTGTGAGCCGGTCCGTATCCTTGTCGAAATCATAATGGTCTGATAAAACATAGATACAGCGCTGGAGTCTATTCTTAGGAGGTGACGGAATTGGCCAAACGGCAAACAATAATTCCTCAATATGGCACAGTTATGAAAAGAGGTGTCCTATATTATAGGACCAGAATCAAAGACGCGAATGGTAAGCTCGTAGCTATCTACGCAAAAACACCTGAAGAACTATACAACAAAGAAACGCTTGCGTTGGAACAGATTGAGAATGCCACTTTTCATCGGAAAACGCCCACAGTTGCAGAGTATTGTGAAAAGTGGCTGCTGATGCAGTCGGTTCATGTACGAGCTACTACTTTGACGGATTACACCTCAAAGGTTAGGCGGCATATTATAGCGGAATTGGGAGATAAACGGATGGGTGAGGTTAGCCTGGATGATATTCAGCTTGCCCTTGTTCCGGTTTCCAAAAAATCTGCATCGGTTTATAAATCTGTGGTAATCCTTTACAAATCTATCTTTCGCGCAGCGATGGAAAGCAGGATTATTGACCACAACCCAACGATTTATCTGACAACAAAA
>CALDLZ010000381.1 GCA_937915335.1 uncultured Faecalibacterium sp. | reverse complement strand
CCTCAAGGGCTCCGTAGTCTTTATGGCCCACCGGATGCGGGCCGTGACCATCCCCTGCAGCATCGATTTTATGGTCGTGTCCAGCTACGGCGGCAGCAATACCACTACCAGCGGTCTGGTCAAGATCATTAAGGATCTGGACGGTGACCTGTCTGGTAAGGATGTGCTGATCGTGGAAGATATTCTGGATACCGGTGTGACCCTTTCCAAGCTGGTGCCCATGCTCAAGATGCGCAACCCGAACTCCGTGAAGATCTGCACCATTCTGGATAAGCCCAGCCGCCGCAAGGCCGACATCCAGCCCGATTACGAGGGCTTCCAGGTGCCGGACGAGTTCGTGGTAGGCTATGGTCTGGACTATGATGAAAAATACCGCAACCTGCCTTATGTGGGTGTGCTGAAGCCGGAAATTTACGCAAAATAAAAACGAATTAGAACTGGAGTTGATCCCTTTTGCAACCGAAACGACCTCGCTTTAATCCCCTGATCCTGGCGCTGGCCTTGGCCGGTATCCTGATGATCTGGTCGGTGCTGGGCACCAGCGACAGCAGTACCAGCGGCTCTACCATGAGCTACTCGACTGTGGTGCACTACTTTGAGAACAACCAGGTCACAGCCTTTACGCTGGACCGCAATACCAGCATCATTACCCTGACGCTGAAGGAGGGCAAGCTGGAGCTGCCGGATACGACAGGCACCGCCAGTACCACCCAGGCCTCCGGCGGTCTGCTGAGCAATCTGTTCTCTTCCTCCACCTCTTCCGTGGGAGCGACCAAGAACGACGATGGCACTGTCACCGTCCGCTACAAGCTGCCCTACTCCTATGTGTTCATTGAGAATGTCCAGCAGTATATCGATTCCTACGACGCGGCCAACCCCGATGCCCCCATGGAATACGATTACACCACCCTGAAGGAATCCATTCCCTGGATGGAGATCCTGTTCTACCTGGGGATGCTGGGCTGCACCGGCTTCCTGCTCTTCTCCATGATGCGCGGCGGTGCCGGCGGCGGCGGCATTATGAACGTGGGCAAGGCCAAGGTGAAGGACGAGCACGAGAACAAAAAGACCGCAACCTTTGCTGACGTTGCCGGTGAGGACGAGGAAAAGGAAGAGCTGAAGGAGGTCGTGGAGTTCCTCAAGAGCCCCGACAAGTTCAACTCTCTGGGTGCCCGTATCCCTCACGGCGTTCTGCTGGTGGGCCCTCCGGGTACTGGTAAGACCTTGCTGGCCCGTGCCTGCGCCGGTGAGGCAGGCGTGCCCTTCTATTCCATTTCCGGCTCCGACTTTGTGGAAATGTACGTCGGTGTCGGCGCGTCCCGTGTGCGTGACCTGTTTGATAAGGCCAAAAAGACCATGCCCTGCATCATCTTTATCGATGAGATCGATGCGGTGGGCCGCCAGCGCGGCGCGGGTCTGGGCGGCGGCCACGACGAGCGTGAGCAGACCCTGAACCAGCTGTTGGTTGAGATGGATGGCTTTGAAGCCAACGATGGTGTCATTGTTATGGCGGCCACCAACCGAGCCGACATTCTGGATAAGGCCCTGCTTCGTCCCGGCCGCTTCGACCGTCAGGTCTATGTGGGCCTGCCCGATGTCAAGGGCCGTGT
>CALDLZ010000380.1 GCA_937915335.1 uncultured Faecalibacterium sp. | reverse complement strand
TTCCCCTACCTAAAACAGTCCTTCCTTTCTTGACGCGGTTCCTGCCGTCCATTACAATAAAAGCTAATATGGGATGTTGTTGCATCTAATCACACGCAGGCAAAGTCCCTGGAGGATGTTCCCCTGCTGCAAACACTGGCAAAGTATAAAAAGCAAAAAGGACGATAAAAATGAAAGCACGCAATTATAAATTCGGCACCCACGGCAGCTTTGCCGAGGAATGGGGTCTGCACCGCCGCTGCTCCGAGTGGTGGTACACCACCGGAATGCTCAACACTGAGAATGGCGATTCCTACGGCTTCCAATATACGCTGGTCAAAAACCGGGTGTTCGGCATTGAGATGTGGCTGGCCATGGAAGCCCTGACTGACCTGCAGACCGGCAGGCACTATTACAGCCAGACCTTCTGCCACGGCAAAACAAAGCCCCTCGTCACGCCCCACACCGTCCGGGCCAACGGCAGCACCCTGACCCGCTCCGGCAGCGGCTTCGACCTCGACCTCCACACCAAGGATTACGGTATCCGGGTGCGGATGGAGGCCAACAAGCCGCCTGTCTGGCACTGTGACAACGGCTTTCTGCGGATGGGCGTGCCCGATCAGGACCGGGAGACCACCTTCTATTATTCCTATACCAATCTTGCCCTGAAAGGCCAGCTCTCCCTGGGCAACAAGACCATCCCTGTCACCGGCAAGGGCTGGTTTGATAAGCAGGGCGGGCCCTTCCGGGTCACCAATCTTGCCACACACTGGGAATGGTTCTCCTTCCGCTTCTTTGACGAGGAAGAGATCATGCTCTTCTCTTTCCCACAGTCCCATGCCGCTGACGGCACCTACATCCACGCCGACGGCACCAGCTCCCGTCTGAACCACTACACCATCGAGCCACTGGATTTCACCACAGCAAACGCTATCCGCTTTTCCTGCAAGTGGAAGGTGCACATGCCCGGCATCAAGGAGGAAGATTACACCATCGTCCCGCTGGTGGACGGTCAGATCAACCTTGCCTACTTCGAGCTGCTGGCGGGTGTCTATGACCGGAATGGCATCCTCTGCGGCTACTGCTTCGTGGAGCTTCTACCTGGCGTGTACAATAAAAAGATTCCCATTGCGCTGACAAAGACGGTTTGACTATCATCACACAACTGAATATGAAAAGGAGCTGATACCATGAAAACCCGTTATCGCATACTTGCTCTCGTCACGGCCTGTGTTTTCCTGTTTTGTGGCTGCTCCAACTATCTTTCACTTTCCAAAGCGTCCTCTGTTCCCTACCCGCAGACGGAATACGACACAGCCTTGAAGGAGTACCGTAATTCTCTGGAAACGCCCCTCTCTCCGGTAGAAGCCGCACACGGTGAGGACGCTCCCATTGTCTGGGAGGATGCCGGAATGGAGGCCGCTGTCCGGCTCCTGTTGAACCGCCCGGAGGGTGCCATTCATCGCAGTGATGTCTGGAATCTCAACACGCTGACCATTACCGAACGAACGATGTTTGAGGGTGATTCGGGAACGACCATCATCGTTACCGTGACCGCCCGGCAAGGAGACACTACGCTTGAACAAGAGGTATCGGCGGAGGGAAAGGAAAGCCCCCTGCCCGCCTTCACCTCTCTGCATGATTTGCAGTATTTCGACAGCTTGCAGACGTTCTCCTATTCCACGTCCCTTACCGCAAATCAGGCATTCACGGACTTTTCCGGCATTGAAACGCTTTCCTCTCTGGAACGTTTCAGTATCCGTGGCGCACGGCCCGAAACTCTGGAGCCGCTTTCGCACCTGACAAATCTGGAAAGCCTTTCCTTGACCCAGTGCGGCACTCTTGACCTGGCCCCGCTGGCGGGCCTGCCCAAGTTGAAAGTGCTGACGCTTTCCTCTAATGACAGCATCGTTTCTCTGGAACCGATTGCCGCATTTCCGGCACTGCGTTATCTCTCCCTCAGTTCCGGTACAGCGTTTCCCAGTCTGGAACCGCTGGCCCACACCCATCTTACCGGCCTTGACCTCGGTCTCGGTGCAGGGCAGAGCGAGCTCTACAAAAACATTGACTACACACCCCTGACCCAGCTTCCCGACCTGGTTTACCTGAACCTTCTGAATCACACCAAAGTGACCACCAAGCTTTGCGAACAGATCCTTGCCAATTCCCCGAACCTGCGCATTCTGGATATTCAGGATACGCCCGCATCGGAAGGACATTCGCTGGATGTGGAATACCTGCGGGCTTACACGGAAGTTGATATGCTGAAACGGCTTGCCAACAAACTGCGCAATATCCTTGGCTGATGCACACAAAAGCGGCCCCGGAGATTTTCCAACCTCCGGGGCCGCTTTCTGTTGAGTGCTTGAGCGAAAGAAAACCACCAGCTAAGCTGGTGGAATAAAAACGG
>CALDLZ010000379.1 GCA_937915335.1 uncultured Faecalibacterium sp. | reverse complement strand
ACGGATATCACCATTTCGATGAAATCAACGGACCACCTGAAAATGCCGGAGCTCATATCCAACGAATACAAGGTCTATCTCAGCCCCGACGAGCAGGACGCCTACGATGAGATGAAAAAGCAGTTCATTCTGGACCTTCCCGAAGGTGAAATATCCGCTGCAAATGCCGCAGCCCTCTCCGGCAAGCTCTCCCAGATGGCCAATGGTGCCATTTACGACGATGTCGGAAATACGGTCCCGATCCATGAACAGAAGTTGGACGCTCTGGAGGACATAATTGAGTCGGCAAACGGCAAGCCCCTTCTGGTGGCCTATTGGTATCAGCACGATCTGGAGCGGATCATGAAACGGCTGCATGAGCGGCATGTTCCGTTCTCCAAGCTGGACAAAGCCGACAGTATCCGCAGATGGAACAACGGCGAAATCCCGGTAGCCCTGATTCACCCGGCATCTGCCGGACACGGCCTCAATCTCCAGACCGGCGGTAACACCATCGTCTGGTTCGGCCTCACATGGTCCTTGGAGCTCTATTCCCAGACCATAGCAAGGCTCTGGAGACAAGGCCAGACCGAAGAAACCGTGGTCGTGCAGCATATTGTGACGGACGGCACCATTGATGAGCAAATCCTACAGGCATTAAAGGCCAAAGACAAAACGCAGTCTGCTTTAATCGCTGCGGTCAAGGCAAATCTGAAAATCTAACGACAATCTTCGCCAATCCGAGTGATCACAAATTCGGAGGTGAGACTTTGAACCCATACGAGAATCTGGCAAATGCCATTATTCTGCAAGCGGTCAAGGATTACCGGCTGGCCGACGACGAACAGCATCTTCAGGAAATAGAGTGTTTCTTCCGTTCCGGCTGGTTCGGTGTCCTGTCAAAAGTCGATCCGGAATTCCTCATTAAAGAGCTACGGAAGGAGAAGCAAAATGACCGCTAAAGAATATTTGTCACAGGCCCGGACGCTGGACATGCGGATTAAATCCAAGCTCCAGCAGATCGAGTCTTTAAATGAACTGGCCACATCCTGCACTGTTGTGTACAGCGACATGCCCAGAAACCCGAATCGTGGCGGCTCCAAAGTAGAACGGGCTGTTTTGAAGATTATCGAGGTTGAGGAGAGCCTGAAACACGACGTTGAGGATCTGGTGGAACTCAAAAAAGAAATCATGGCCACAATCCATACCGTCTCTGATGTTGAACTGCAAACCCTGCTGGAGAAGCGTTACCTGTGCTTCCTCTCGTGGGAGAAGATTGCGGTTGAGATGCATTACAGCATCCAGCACATTTACCGGATGCACGATACGGCACTTTCCTGTGTGGCCGTCATCATGAGAGTAAATGAGAGAGATTGAGAGTCGACTCTTATGATAGTATTATGATGGACAAAGTAAAACCTACGGAAGCCTTGTGGGAGCCCCTCTCCCGCAGGGCTTTTGTTATGCCCGGAAAGCGAGGTGATTATGTGCCAAGGAGTCCAAAGAAGCCCTGCGCTTACCCCGGCTGTCCAAGGCTCACCGACAGACGCTTCTGTCCGGAGCACGAAAAGCTGGACCGTGATATGTACAACAAATACGAACGCAGCCCGGACGTCAACCGCAAGTATGGCAGGGCTTGGAAGCGTATCCGTGACAGGTACGCAGCAGCCCACCCTCTGTGTGAGCAGTGCCTTAAGGAAGGCCGCCTGACACCGGTCGAGGAAGTTCATCATATTCTTCCTATTTCTCAAGGTGGAACACACGAGGCCAGCAACCTGATGAGCCTGTGCCAGTCGTGTCACACGAAGATCCACCACGAGCTCGGTGATCGTTGACCCGTAGGGCGGTCGAAATCTCTACGACCCTTCTACCCGGACAGCGGCGTGGGGTCACGAGCGCAAAAATCAGAAATCAAACAGGGTATTAACCCCCAGCCCGGAAAGTGAGGTGAAATGTGTGGAAAAAG
>CALDLZ010000378.1 GCA_937915335.1 uncultured Faecalibacterium sp. | reverse complement strand
CATTCGTTCCACCTCCTTGGCTACCTATAACAGCGCACCTTATGATACCATATTTACCGTACCAGCGCAAGCCTTTTTTGAATTTTTGTTTAGAATTTTTTCATTTTCCCATACTGTAATTACTGTTTGGGCGGCAAAAGTGCCCAAAAGCGGAAATTTTACGGAACGGGGTGTGGAAAATGCGGGAGACCGACCTTGCTGATGAGCTGTTCCGTCAGATGGAAAGCACTGCTCTGCCTGCCGGGGTACGGATGGCGACGGCCCGCCATGACGGGGTCACCGTGACCCGGGTAGAGATCGCGCGGGAGGGTTTGGAACGGCCCCGCGGAAGGTATGTGACCTTGGAGATGCCCAGCGTGAGCCTGCTGGACGAACGGGATAGCGCCGTGATCGAATCGGCCGCCGCCGAGCTTCGTCCCCTGCTGCCGCTGGAAGGCCCGGTACTGGTGCTGGGAGTGGGGAACCGCCGGGTCACGGCGGACGCTCTAGGTCCCCGCACGATACAGAAGATTTTCGTCACCATGGGCCCCCGCGCCGTGCCGGTACAGGGCATCCGGCCTGTGGCCGCAGTGACCCCGGGTGTCTCGGCGGCCACGGGCCTGAGCTTGCAGCAACTTGCCAGGGCGTTGGTGCGGGAACTGCGCCCCACTGCCCTGCTCTGCGTGGACAGCCTGTGCTCCGCCGAACCGGAGCGGCTGGGCAGAACACTGCAATTCTCGGATACCGGGCTTCATCCGGCCCGGCCCGACCATTCCCGGCATCTGGATGCCGCCCGGCTGGGTGTGCCTGTCATTGCAGCCGGCATCCCCACCCTGATGCAGGCCGAGGAGGGCAAGGATCTGGTCGTCACGCCCCGGGATTTAGATGGGGTCATCGCCCACGGGGCCGCACTGCTGGGTGCTGCCATCAACCGGGCGTTGCAGCCCAAACTGAGTGTGGCACAGTTGTGCTGGCTGGTGGGGTAAGCTCATATTTATTATGCAAGAGGGGGTGACTGCCATGCGCAGGCGGACAGCAGCGGGGTGTGGGCGCGCGCTGCCATTTACGGCAGCAGCAGGTCTGGTGCTTGGCCTTGCGCTCTTCGCCCATCAGCTGCTACTCATATTGGCCGCTGTGGTCATCGGGCCGCTGCCCGCCCTGCAGACTGCTCTTTATCTGAGCCGCAGGGACACCCCACAAGCTGTTCAGGCAGGGCCTGAACCCTCCGCAGAGGTGCAGGCCGAGACCGCACAGGACACGCCTGCCCCGCCCACCGGAGACATCGAAGCCTACCTCGTGCCATTAGAAGGGGACGATGCCCATCCGGAGGGTGCCGGTGCTGTTATTGAGAAGAACTACCCGCAGGGCAGCGGCGAGAAATATATCTCCTGCGGCCCTGGCAGCATCAAAAACAACACCAGCGTCTCCAACGCTGAAGTTGCCGCTGAAATCGCAAACCCACCTTCCTTTGCGGTAGCGTGGAACAGTCCCGACCCTCAAATCCTCATTATGCACACCCATGCCACAGAGGACTACCGGCTCTCGGCGGGGCTGTGGTACCGCCCTGGAGATGGCTCCCGCACCACTGACCGCAATTATAATATGTGTGCCGTGGGCCGGGTCATGGCCGATACCCTCAATGCCGCTGGGCTCAACACTCTGCACGATGAGACCCTCAACGACTACCCCAGCTACACCGGCAGCTACGCCAACAGCCGTGCTGTGGTGCAGCAATACTTATCGCAATATCCCAGCATCAAAATCGTGCTGGATGTCCACCGGGATGCCATCGAGACCGAAAACGGCTCCCGCATGGCCCCGGTGTGCACCATCAATGGACGGCAGGCTGCACAGGTAATGATCATCTGTGGGTGTGACAACGGTACCACCGTCAGCCTTCCCAACTATCGGCTCAATCTCCGCTTTGCCGCCGCTTGGGAGACCGCTATGGAAAGCTTATACCCCGGCTTTACCCGCCCGGTATTGTTCAGCTACCGATTCTATAATCAGGATCTGACGCCCGGCAGCCTGCTCATTGAGATCGGCGGACACGGGAATAATTTGAACGAAGCGCTCTATGCCGGACAA